>JAXHVO010000028.1 GCA_034189135.1 Thermodesulfobacteriota bacterium
TAAAAGTCATCGAATTGACAAAGAACAATGAAACTGAATTACTTTATCGTAACATTTGTACTACTCTAAACGAAAATGAATTTAAAAAAGCAGCATAAGTTTTCGCTCAATTGGGGTATAATACTTATGTCAAGCAAAAAGCAGAAACTTATAACCTCTTAATATCATATTAAATATAAATTCAATCCAAATTCTTAACGTACCTCACCTGTAGTATTTAAGGATAATATTTCGGTGTCTCTCTCTTTTTTGCGAACTCTCTATCTGATCGTTACGTTTATCCGACATGCCGCAAGGCGTAGGCTGTCAATCATTCCTTATCCAGATTAAAGGTTCAAAGAGAGGCCCTGATTGTCCCTCCCGAGGTCATTCGCCTCAACGCCCATTAACGGGCTCTCTCACCGAAAATTGAATATGTTTATAATATCACCTAATCAGTAACCAAGAAGTCAGCATTAAATGGCTCTTCCTTCTTCATTAATGTCCAGGCTATGACAAGCATTTTAGTTGCTATTTTTACTCTCATTTTGGTCTTAATGCCTCGCTCCCGTTCCCGGCCTTTTAATACCCGGTTAAATAGACGTCTGAACTGATGATTATGATAGGTGCCAACCATGGATGCCTGATATAAACCATATCTTAACTCCGAATCCCCCTTTTTTGATATCACCGCAACCGCACTGCTGCTTGTTTTACCGCTGCGACTGGCATTAAGATCATACCCGGCTAAACGAATCACCTGTTTATAGCTGTTAAATCGGAAAGGATTACCGATCACGGCGATGACAAGGGCCGCAATAAACGGTCCAAAACCGGGGATGGTCTGCAGTATTGTATATGATTTGTGTTTCCTGGCAACTGTTTCTATCTTTTGCATGGTAGCTTTGATTCTTTCTCTTATCCGCTTTAAGCGATCCGCAAGCATCTTTGCTTCAAATTCCACGGAAATATCAACCGGCATCCCGATAGAATCTGCAGCTGCATCATATATTTTCCTTAAACGATCCAATTGCCTTTTTCCTCGATCCGTTGTGGTCACTCGTTTCACAAAATCCATAAAATCCATTTTAGAAATCTTTTTCGGATCAATGCACCATTTGACTATGGCCAGGTTTTCTTTAATACTTTTTCCCCAGTATCGATCCATTTCAGGAAAATATCTTACCAGTAAGCCGTTCCTGATCCTCATCTTTAAGCGGTGCTCTTCTTTCTTTAAGCGCTTTCTTAAAGAAAGCAGGTTACGCAATTCGATGATGGATTCTTCCGGGTTTTCATAAAACAAACATTTCCCCTGTGAAATCAAATCTGCAATATTTGCACTGTCTTTATCATCGTTTTTGTCCCACCGGCCATCCAATAGCTCCCGGTTGTCCTTTACAGCTTTCCCCGACACGAGTACCGGAAAATGCTCATTATTAATCAACCACGCAGCTAAAGGTTTATGATAATTGCCTGTGGGCTCCATCCCGAATACGGTTTTAGTAAGGCTGTATTGAATCTGAAGTTCTTTGACCTGATCGATCAGTTTTTTAAAGCCATCAATGTTATTATTAAAGATTAATCGTTTTAAAAGTGTTTTTCCTCTGGCTGTTCCAAAGAATGCGTGGTGATTATCTTTTCCAATATCGATCCCGATAATAAGATGTTTTTTAGATGCACGGATTTCTGACTTCAATTGACAGAATTTTTTGTACCTGATAACATCACTTTTCATAATAACCTCCTTTTGGTGTTTAATGTTTAATAATTTGCAGATTATTATATTTATGCTATCAGGAGGTTATTTTATTGCAAGGCGATAATAAAAAAATATTTCACTACTATAGGGAAGTATTTTTTACTTCTTCTTTAATATATAACGCTCATCAGTTTATAAGTTGGCAGGAGCCTTGGAAAGTATCCCAAGGATGGGCGTGATAAACTAAAGTACTATTTACAATACGGTAAGAATCAAATGCTGAGATACCTATGGGTGTTATAAAAATTAAAAAGAAATATTTATTAGATATATACCCCTCTATCATGGGAAAATTTTTCGTCTATTAACACCATAAGTGGCTCAAGTTTTTGACCGATTTTTAATGACTGGTTGAAGAAAAATGAAACTCTTTCTGAAAATACTAAAAATTGTGGGCGTCTTTATTGTAGCTGTTATAGTAATTGTGAGCACAGCATTATACTTTTCTGGTCCGCAATTGCCCGACAGTATTGATGAGACAATTGACGGTGTTCTGCAATCCGATTTACCTGAGTTTCTAAAAGGTAACACGGGATACGTCTACCCAGAAAACAAAGCAGTCTGGTATGAATCGATTGGTCAAAACAGCTCGAACAAGGGAGTTGTTTTGCTTTTCATGGGAATCGCGAACGATGCCTTTGGTTGGCCTCAGGGGTTTATTGATTTACTGGTCGAGTCTGGATACCAAGTCATCCGATATGACTACAGGGGAACTGGAATGTCCGATTGGATTTCAGACTGGGAACAATCCCCTTATTCCCTAAAAGATTTAGCGTCAGATGCAAAACTCATCCTCGACACACTGAAAATAAAGAAAGCGCATTTGGTCGGTGTTTCTATGGGAGGAATGGCAGCTCAAGAGTTTGCCATCAACTTTCCACAACGTATACTGACATTGACGTCCATCATGTCTTCGGGAAATATCGTAGATAAGGATATCAAAGGGATATCAAAGGAAATAATATTTGACTTGATAAAAACCGGGCTCAAATATGGAATATTCCCGACAGAAAGAAATACAATCAAAATGCATATAGCTGCCAGGATAATACTTCGGGGTGAAGCTGATTACAGCATTGATATCAAAGGGACAGCCGAGCAGGTACTATACAATTTAAGAAAAAGAAATGGGTATAACCCTCATGTTTCCGGTCAACATGAGGAAGCCGTTCGCCGATCAGGTTCCCGTTATAAGCAGCTAAAGAAATTGGGAATCCCGTCTTTGGTCATTCATGGACAAAATGATCCCTTTGTCCCTATTGAGCACAGTAAGAAATTGGCTTCAGTTCTCTCAAATACCAAAACGAAATGGTTTGCAAACATGGGACACGATATTCCACCCAGTTTGTATGACTCGTTAATAGCTGAGCTAATAAAAAATTTTGAAAGAAATCCCAATTAATTTAGAAAACAAGGCCGTTTAACAGGCTAAAAGAAATGGAAATGGGGTCAAGTCTGCTATTGACCCATGAGAGTTTCAGACACGCGCTTTATGAGTTGGCGTGTACCTGGAAAGCGACTAAGGATGGACATGATTGCCCCAAAGAACTATTTTCAGTGTGGTTAGAATAAAACGCTGAGGTATTTGTGGATCTTATAAGAATTAAAAAGAAATATTTTCCAGACAAATAGTCTTATACTATGGCAAATAATCCCATCTATTAACAATGTTGTGCCGATAAAAGAAAGAATTTTCTCACCAGGCAAAATGAAAAAAGGGCTATCGACATGTATGAAGAACAAGAACAAATGAAACAGTTAGAGACAGGTTGGAGAGTAGTTCTTTTGATTTGGGGGGCAATATTGGCCTCTTTAGGCATATATTTTGTCGTTTGCATGATTATAGAAAAGGAGATGCAAATTAACATCGACCCTAAATTGCCGTTAGAAACGATCAAATATACACTCTTTGGTGTGTCAATCATTACACTTTTTGTGGTGTATTATCTGCGCAAGTTTTTATTGAGGACTACCAGCTCAACTATCATTTCAAGTCAAACATCATTGCCCCAACATCCGGCAGTAGGTAAATATTTAGTATCCGTTATAATAACATCGGCGCTTTTGGAAAGTATCGGAATCTATGGGGTGGTACTATTTTTTCTGGCCAAGGATACTTCGTCACTTTATCAATTGTTGATTATTTCCGCAGGAGCAATGATTTATTTCCGCCCTCGTAAAGATGAGTTGTTGAACATGGCGGCCCAAATGGAAGCTCAAAGGAAAAAATAAACAGGGATGATTGGCACATAGGTTGGGGGTTGGGGATATGAGTTTATAAGTTGACAGGGAACTTGGAAAGCGATCAAGGATGGATGTGATTGGCCCAAAACCTATTTTCAGTGTGGTTAGAACCAAATGTTGAGATACCTATGGGTTTTATAAAAATTAAAAAGAAATATTTTTCAAATATATACTCCTATATCATGTAAAATTTTCCGATTATTAACACTGTTAGATGCTCTGCATTCTTCAACAAGGACAACCAAGATGATCACGGGTATTAATCATATCACGTTTGCGGTTCGAAATATTGATGAGTCGTTTAAATTCTATGCTGATGTGTTAGGCTTCAAACCTATCCAGAAGTGTACAACTAGTGTCTATTTGCTGGCCGGGAATACTTGGATTGCTCTAGTAAAGGACCAGAATTCACGCTATGAACATTTACATGAGTCCACACATATTGCTTTCACCGTTGATCATCAAGACTTTGAGCCAATGAGGGAGCGTATTCTCAAGTCTGGTGCTAAGAAATGGCAAGAGAATTCGACTGAAGGCGACTCGTTCTACTTCGTTGACCCGAATGGGCATAAACTCGAAATTCACGTCTCAGATTTGGAGGCACGAATCAAAAGTGGAAAGAAAGAATGGGGAGATGATGTTCGATGGTTTGTTTAGTTCAGTGTCTATGGAATGGGGTTACATTGAGGTCCACACCTAACATGCAAATTCAACCGCAAGAGTTGTGCGGATGATTAGCGCCATTAGGGACATTAACTATATAAATTCACCTGCCAGCCAATCCAAAGTAATTTCCTACTTGTCAAACATGCTTTTGTCTTTCTTTTTCTTCCAGGCTTTGAAGGCGAATTCAATCATGTGTTCGATGACATAAGTCTGGTTTTCACCGATCTCTTCCGCCACCTGATCGATTTTTTCCGCCATTTCACGCCGCATGCGGTAGTTACGGGACACGCGCTCCATGACATCTTTCGGTGCAATAAACGACATTGGTATCCTCCCTATCGCCCGTTCTTCCCAAACTCAAAAACAGTAAGTCTGGAACAGTTAATGACCAGAACTCGATTTTATATAACCCTAATTGAGCGAAAGTTGAGGGTGCCCCAGATTCCCCCGATAACGGGATCTTCGTTTCACTACGAAAGGCGTCAAAGGGCGAAGCCGTAGTCATTTACTGTCCGTCTGAGGCGGAGCAACGAAGAAGATGGGGTATCATCGGCTTTCCCGCAGGGTAAACAAAATCGAGTGGTTTTTTGATAATTTATATTTCACTGATGCAAGAGTTGTAAACAACCCGCATGTCGCTTAAAAAAAGCTATAAATGAGGCTCTTTATATAAGTTCTCAATTTTGTTTACGCTCATTTAGGGTGTAATATTTTATAGACTATGCACAATTATGTGTCAAATAAAATGCATATGCACAATTTTGTATCCTGCGCTAACCGGGTTGCGGGGTTGCAGGACGTCCTTAGAATGATAAGTTTCCTATGCCAATTGCTATTATCGGCAAAAAGTTAATATCACCCTTGATTCAGGGAAAAGCTTTGTCGGATTCGTAAAGAAAGTGGGAAACCACTTATTGCATCTGGAAAAATTAGCTGGTAAAGATTATTTTGATGCCCTGATCCGCATGGAAAATATTGGTGCCATCGACACCAGATTCAGGGACGTCCAATGCTGATTTGCATGTTTTCTGTTAGTGTGATTTTGTCTTGGGCTCTCTCTACTCGCAGTCCACCCAATACGCTAACCAAGGGTCGAACTATGACTGGCTCAAGCTATTGGCTTTCGCCAGGGGTTGGGGACATCAGTTTTAAGCTGACAGAGTTCTTGCCAAGCGGCCCAGGATGGCCGTGGTAGGCTAAAGAACCATTTTTAGTGTGGTTAGAATCAAATGTTGAGATATCTATGGGTCTCATAAAAATCAAAAAGAAATATTTTTCAAATATATACTCCTTTATCACGGAGAATTTTTCCATCTGTTAACACTGTCATGTACTAGGAAAATATGGAGAAAGGACCAAAAGAATACTGGGAACTACGAATCAAGCTGGCTTGTATGTTTATATACTATCCAGTGATTTGGATCACCCATTTGTATTCTTTCTTTTCACCATTTGTTCGGAGACACCTGCTAAGCTATGAACTGGATGGAAACAAAAAATCTACATTCCTAATAGACCTAATTTCTGTAACAAGCATCACTGTCCTAATAGGTCTTATATGGCATGTTGAATTATTGAGTGATCCAGCGAAATACAAATATATATTAGGTTTGTATATTTGCATGATCGTATTCGGTTACATGTCCCTGGTGTTCATGCGTGACCTTAAGATGCAAAGTTGCACGTAATCTATCACTTGGGTGGGACCGACTTTTCGTTACACTCCAAGTGAGTTCCACAGTTCAGGCGTTGATATTGGAAATAGATCATGACCGTACTGATAATCATATTTGGTGCTCTGACTCTGTTGGCCGGAATAGTAATTGTAATAAATCCGGAGGTTATTTTCGGCTTTCTACGAAGTAATTTGAACAAGCTGGCAGTCCATATTCTGGCTGTTGCAGTAAGACTGGTGATCGGTTCTTTACTGATATACCAATCCAACGTAGCTAAATTTCCGTTTGTCATTGAAATGATTGGTTGGGTTTCTATTGTTGCCGCTATAATTATAGCTGTCATGGGACGCCTCAATTTCAAGCGCTTAATATTATGGGCGTTGTCTTTATCAAAGCCTTTTGGTCGTGTTGGCGGTATCATAGCCGTGGCATTTGGCGCATTTTTAATTTATGCTTTCGTTTAGTACCAATAGACGGTTGTAAAAATCTTTAAATTAATAAAAAATTGGAGGTTTATTATGATGAACAGATCAAAGATGGTTGGTTTTGTAGGATTGGCTTTGGCCATTGTATTTTGTGTAACCATATTTATGCTGCCGTCGGAGGCGGAGGCAAAGTCAAAAGTCGTTGCCATTAAAGGAGTAAGCTATAATGTCGATTCCTCTCTGGCGGACAACTTAAAATCGCTTGTCGGCAAAAAGGTCTGGGTCACCCTTGATTCAGGGCAAACCTTTGTCGGATTGGTGAAAAAAGTGGGAAACCACTTAATGCATCTGGAAAAATTGGCTGGTAAGGAATATTTTGATGCCCTGATTCGCCTGGAAAATATTAGCGCCATCGATACCAGATTCAGGGACTTCAAACGTTGATCGGCATGTTTTCTGCAGTTAAGAATAATTGTTCAATTTAAAAAACAACAAAGAGAGAATCGATACAAGATGAATCATAATTTTTTTTCATCGAGTTTTTTGGATCGTGTTTCATTGAAACGGGGAGATAATAATTGGATTAACGCTCAACTTAACAATGAATCCACCCGAATTATTCCTGTATGGAATTTAAAAAATTTATGTCGGCCTGACCCCGATCAGGGGCCGATTTTCCTCACACCAGGCGACCTTCAAGATTGTTCCCATGCCCTCGAATCGTCGATACTCTTAGGCGTTAGTGATAAAAAAGCATATTTTACCATCGATATAGATTCTGCGGAGTATGCATCTACTTTAGGTGAGCAAAAAAAGGGTGAGTTCTTAGATTTAAGGAAAATCGTTCCCTTGTTAAATTATCAGGATGCCGCCTTGTTGACTCTGGCTCGATTTATGATTAACTGGAGTTCAAATAATCGCTTTTGCGGAAAATGCGGGAACCCAACAACCAGTGCCGAAGCAGGAAATGTACGTATTTGCCAAAATAGTGAATGCGGACAGAGTCACTTTCCCAGTATGGATCCGGCCATCATCGTTATGGTTGCATCGGATGGGCGTTGTTTACTCGGGCGGCAGCAGCCCTGGCCAAAAGATATGTATTCTACCATCGCCGGATTTGTTGAGCCTGGAGAGAGCATTGAAGATGCGGTCATTCGTGAAGTTGAGGAAGAAACAGGAGTCAAGGTTGAGGAAGTGGAATATCAATCTTCCCAACCATGGCTTTTCCCAAGTTCATTGATGCTGGGGTTTACCGCCAGGGCAATGAGCAATGAAATTAGGGTGGCTAAAAATGAGCTTGAAGATGCACGCTGGTTTTCCAGACAGGAGATCACAGATAATCTAAGCAACGGATTAATGAGGCTTCCCTCAAAGGTATCGATTTCTTATCATTTGATTAAGGCGTGGTATGATAAGGGGGATTTTAATTTACCTTAGGCTTTTATATGGAAATATTGGACATACTTGAGGAAAAGGAAGATCGGGCAATCATCAACTGCTTAATGGCAGCGGTTGATAAACCCAATATCCGTTCAATTTGTGACTATGGATGTGGAGATGGTCGTGTGTTAAAAAAAATTAAAAAAAGGCTTCCTTCCGGAATAAGGTATACAGGAATTGATTTTTGGTCAAATGAATATAGCAACCACACTATTCCGGAAGATGAAGAATCAATAAATTTCATCGATAACGGAAGCCCTGAGATAGATGAATTTTTAGAAAACAATCATTATGACCTTGTTTTTTCATCGTTTGCCCTGCATCATTTCAGATTGCCGGTTAAAGAACTTAAGCGTATGGAACGTCTGGTTGCTCCGGAAGGAGTACTTGTTTTAATAGATATGTTTCGGGATTATACGGATATAGAGAAAATTGCGGATAATGTAAATTTTTTTAACAGCAAGATGATGATGATGGCCTTAAGAGGTGATTATCACCGTATTCCCTATACCAGGGAGGAAACCTGTGACCTGCTGCTTGCGCTGGACATGGAAATCACCGACCAGAAAGTCGTTGCTGTAGACATTACTGAAAAAGAGCTGGCTGAATTTAAAAGGCTCGCTCCTGAGTGGTATAAGAAAAAAGCAGAAAAAGAATATCAAGATGATGTATCCAAAAACAGGCATCCGGCTTTCCTGGATGCATTTAGGAAGGTCCAACAGTTCACCATGGATTTGATTGACAGATACGGTACAACACCGGATAGTCTGTTGGTCACCACGGCAAAAAAGACGGGCTAACTGATCGGATGCCCATCCTTTAATCTAATTCGGTTCAACCGGTATCTGCCAGATAGATTCGTTTAGACATGCAGTTCGGTAGCCAGATAGTACTGAGCCGCTACGATAATTGCGGGGAGAGGAAAAAATCTTATGGCAAAAAAAATAGTTGAAAAATATGGTAGCCGGGTCAAGTACTCTGAAAAAGAATTGCAAACATTTCGCCAGGGTGGTCACAGGATTAGGCATGTTGAGAGACTGTCTAAAGCAGCGCCTCTATATTCAATAGAAGCCGAAGTGATCAAGTCGCGTTATTGTAATTCCGGTCACATCGAAGGACAGAAATTCATTATGGATATTGACGGGAATTTTATAACCAAGCTTTGTCCGAAAAGGATGTGTGTTTACCTTGTTTCACAATTAACCATTCCGGTTGCTTTGATAAATGAAAGGTTGAGCGAAGGGCTGCCACCCAACGATTTCCATTTCATGAGGTACGTCCGGTGTCCCGATGCGGGAGTGGAGTGCCTGGGGTACGGTGAAGTCACTCTCAAGGTGCAGGTTGTTCCAAGGGCTAAATAAAAGTAGCTTACACAGGGTTGGAAACTACTATAGCATCAAATGGGATCACTTCAATAGGAAAGAGAATGAAAACCAGACAAAAGATTAGAAAAGGAATGATTTTAACCTCGTTTTTTTTATTTCCGGCTATTTTCTACTATCTGTCACCGGTGCTCATTATTCAATCCACCATGAAAGGTATTATAAATGGTAGCTTTATTATGTTCGTGCTGATGTTTGTAATCGCTCTGGTTCTTGGCAGGGCATACTGTGGATGGGTTTGTCCTGGTGCAGGGTGCCAGGAGGCAATCTTACTAGCCAGAGACAAAAAAGTAACCAAGGGCGATTATATTAAATGGATCATTTGGATTCCGTGGATCAGTGCTATTGTGATATTGGCAATCAGACGTGGCGGTTATGAAAAGATAGATTTTTTTTACCGGACTAAATACGGCTTTTCCATAGGAGATGTAAACGCTCTTATCGCGTATCTTTGCGTCCTTTTCTTTCTGATAGTGATACCTGCTTTTATTTTTGGGAGAAGATCATTCTGCCACCATTTGTGCTGGATGGCCCCATTTATGATATTGGGAAGAAAAATTAGAAATCGTTTTAAGTGGGCTTCACTACAACTAAAAACAGACTCCGAGGCATGCAACCATTGTCATACCTGTACCCAAAACTGTCCAATGAGCCTTCCCGTTGAAAGGATGGTAAAGACCAATAAAATGGAAAATACTGAATGCATTCTTTGTGGTACTTGCATTGACGGTTGCGAGTTCAATGTAATAAGATTTTCCTTCTATAATGGAGCATAGCGCAAAGGGAGACGTCAAAAAACTGCGGCACTTTATACCAGACGCGGTGAAGAATAAATGAAGCCAATTAAAAAAGTAATTATAAAAGATGAAAAATACGAAGATGGTTATTCCGAACTATTTGCCAGAATTTCTCAAAAAGGTGATCTTGTGATTGATGGATGCGATGCAGGAGAATTAGCCAAAGAGATGTTTGGTGATTGGGATTATGAATATTGGCTGACCATACCGGAAAAGTTCAAAGAAACAATTATGCTTAACCTAATAAAAGACCGATTTTCTTCGGTACATGAAATAAAAAAATGGTTGGATCAACTTGGCATACCATCAGAGTTTTCGTCCTATTAACCTTAAATAAACCAGGTATCCAACCATTTACCGGGTATGCATGCTCAAAAGGAGAGCTTTATGGAAAATCGTGTAAAAAAGGTAAAAGTGGCTGTTGTGCAAGCTGCGCCGGTTCTGTTTGATAAAGCCTTGTCGGTAGAAAAAGCCTGTGGTCTGATTAAAGAAGCCGGTGCCAAAGGAAGCCAAGTGGTTCTTTTGCCCGAGGCATTTATCCCCGCTTACCCAAGGGGATTTAGCTTTGGCATGGTGGTAGGCAGCAGAAGTGATGAAGGACGTTGTTTGTGGAAAAGATATTGGGATAATGCCATTGAGATTTCCAGCTGGGAAGTGGAGGCCCTGGGAAAGGCCTCTAAGGAAGCGGGCGTGTATCTATGCATCGGAGTTATAGAGCGAGATGGGGACTACAGTGGTGGAACCGTTTACTGCACATTGCTTTATTTTGACCTTGACGGTCATTTAATGGGCAAACACAGAAAGTTAAAGCCTACCGGTTCAGAACGTTTAATCTGGGGCGAGGGTGATGGGAGCACCATGCCCGTTTTTTCAACTGAGGTGGGAAATATGGGAGGTCTGATTTGCTGGGAAAACTACATGCCCCTTGCCCGTATGGCTATGTATGGAAAAGGCGTTGAAATTTATTTCGCGCCAACCGCAGACTCCCGTGAAACATGGCAGGCAACGATGCAGCACATCGCTTGTGAGGGACGCTGTTTCGTGCTCGGTTGCAATCAATTTGTCACCAAAGAGATGTATCCGTCTGATTTAGAGACATTTGAAGAGCTGATTGATCAACCGGATGTCATGTGTCGGGGAGGAAGTGTGATTGTGTCACCATTTGGGGAAGTGATGGCAGGTCCGCTGTATGATAAAGAGGGCATTCTGTATGCAGATTTGGACCTGTCTGAAATAGCCAAAGCCAAAGTTGATTTTGATGTGGTGGGTCACTACGCCAGGCCGGATGTTTTCCAGTTTCAGGTAAACAGCACACCGCAACTACCGGTAACTTATGAGACCGGGGAGGATTCATAACAATGCCACTTAAAAACGCTTCCCCTGAAGTCGGGCACATATCGTTTATAAGCTCATGGGGGTACTTCAACTACAAGAATGGAGGGCAACGACCCTTGTACGGTAAAAATAAGCTGCTGTTTTTTTCAGCATCGCCCGACTCAAACTATGGTTCTGAGACTATTATTTGAGTATTGAGAGATGTATTTTTTGATACAGCTGAATAGATACTGTAAACCGGCTCTGTGAATATCCAGTAGAGGAGATCCTGGAATGCGACCTATGACACTATGTATGAACCTGTTCATCTGTTTTGTTTTTTCGATATTTTTTGCCATCTATTCCGTGCTTCCGGCTGCAGCCGCGGGCAAATATACGTTAGCCGTTATCCCGTTCGAAAACATTACCAGGAAGCCTGATCTAGACTGGCTGTCCATGGGCATTTCCGAAACCATCAATAATGATTTAATGGCGGTTGAGGGGCTTGTTCTGATTGAACGTTTACAGCTGAGAAAAATTTTAGAGGAACAGCAACTGCATCTTACCGGAATAATTGATGAAAAAACTGTGGTGAAGATCGGAAAGCTGATGGGGGCCAACATCCTTGTGGTGGGCGGATTCCAGAAAATGAACGACCAGATCCGTCTCACCGCACGTTTTGTTGATGTTGAGACCGGGGGCATTTTGCAGACAGCCAAGGTTACCGGAAAAATGGATGAGATATTCGAGCTGCAGGACAGGATTGTGGCGAAACTGGCAAAGAACCTGAACATTGAATTAAAGAAGCAGGAGATTGCAAAGATAGGCACGGCTCCCACAAAATCTTTGAAGGCTTACCAGCACTTTGGCCAGGGCGCTCTCCTGCAGGCGAGAAAGAACTATCAGGGAGCCGCCAAGGAACTTGCCAGGGCGACCGAAATCGACCCGGATTTTTCGGCGGCCATCGACATGCTTAAGGAGGTCTTCTGGTCCCTGGACAAGGGGAACTATTGGACCTATGAAACCAAAACCAGGATCACAGATGACACCACCATGGAAATGATTTCAGAAATGACGAGACGATCCGGGGGACTGGAATCTTTCAACGGACGGAATGTATTCTCCTACATGAAAAAAGGAGAGACAAAGGTGATGGTGACAGGCAAGGCAATGACGGTGCCTATAGAGCAGACGCTGTATTACTTCAAGGGCGAGGATGGAATATACTGGGCCGGTCAAAAGGTGCTAAGCTCCGGTACCGGAACGATTTATACATGCAGCCCACCGCCGCTCAGCTTTCCCTTCAAGTTTTCCAAAGGAAGGTCCTGGAAAGATGTATTTATCAATAAAGTTGACCAAAACGGCAAACCCCTCGCTGCTTCACAGGCTACCCTGAGCAGCAAAATCATCGGCGTGGAGGAGGTAGAGGTGTCTGCGGGAAAATTCAAGGCTTTTGTTGTTGAAGTGACGTTTGCTTCCAAGGCAAAACCCGGTTACAAGTACGGCACCGATTCCCATACGGAATACACTTGCTGGTTCGCCCCGGGAGTGGGAATCGTCAAAACCGTGTCCCGGACGGAAATGGTTATTTTAAACAAGAAAACAGTTACCCTGATCGAGGAGACGCTCAAAAAATACCATATCGAATGATTCCACGGCTGACCGATATTTTCAGAGGCTCACGCTCGTGAGTATGGCGGCTCTGGGAAACCGGACTCAGGCAGGTACACAAGCATCTGCTTGTAGGAATACGTAAAAAAAGCTGTATGTCCCACCACAGAACATAAAAGCAGGATTTTTGGATCATGACGGACCAAGATAGAGTAAAATGGGACTCAAAATATCTAAAGGACATGGGGAGATCTGCCCCTTCCTTGATTGTAAAGACGTTTTTAGGTCTTGCACCCGGTGGGAATGCGTTGGATATTGCCTGCGGGAACGGAAGAAACAGTCTCTATATGGCGGAACACGGGTTTAGAGTGGATGCGGTGGATATATCAACCGTTGCCACCAATCATTTGGCAGGTAAAGATCCGAATATCAATGTCATCTGTCAGGATACAGATACCTGGAAAATTCCACCCAATCGCTATGAGCTTGTGGTCAACGTGCGGTTTTTAGATAGACGTCTGTTTCCCATGATTAAAGATGGACTCAGAACAGGTGGTGTTCTGATTTTTGAATCTTTTATTGGTGGAAAAAAGAAGCAATATTGTCTGAAACAAAATGAGTTGCTTCATGCCTTTCAGTCGTTGCGCATCGTATATTACGAGGAAAAAGAATCAGACCATTCGGATAAGTTTGATCAAACCGCCTCCCTGGTTGCGGTTAAAACCGGTTCAACCCTTTAGCGAAGTTAAGGTAAAGGCAATACGAACACAACCAAACCTGTTTTCCATCTAAGGAATCCGGGTAGTAATACCAAGGAATCAAAACCCATGTCGGAAACACGCGTAACCAACCAGATTTTTGATAAGTTCCCCAGCTTTCGCCGCGGCATCGTGGTCGCATGCCAGATGAACAATCGGGAATCAGCCACAAAACTGGAGTCTCTTTTGTATGAGGCTCTCGCCAACGCAGCCGCCAATCCCATCGATTTAACCACAGATCAAAGAACGGCTGTCTGGATGGAAACCTATCGGGAGTTGGGGGTCAATCCGAAAAAGTTCCCACCGGCGCATCTTGCACTGCTGAAGCGGGTCCAGAAACCCGGCGCTTCCATTCCTTTCATCAACAAGGCGGTGGCGATCATGAACGACAACTCGATCCGGGGGGCCTTACCGGTCGGTGGGGATGATATACTTCGGGCAGGGGAAACCTTCGAACTTCGCTTTGCCGAAGGGAGTGAAAAGTTCACTCCCCTCAATGCTCCGGAGAAAACCGAACAGCCCAATTCCGGGGAGATTATTTACGTGGTTGTGGAAAACCGAGAGGTCATGTGCCGGCGATGGAACTGGCGGAACGGTTATCAGACGCGGATCACCGAAGAAACACAAGCCATGGTGATGAACATCGACGGACTCGGAAAGGACAGTGAGAAACGGGCCATATCCGTTCGCGATCGCGTGGCCCGAATGCTTGAACAGTATTGTAACGCGGAGGTCGAGACCGCTCTGCTGACACCATCCGAGCCGTATTTTCGATTTCATCTATAGGCCGATTTTCCGCAGAAATCAAATAGGTGAGTTTGTTACCGTCTAAGCAATAATAGCGATAGGCCATCATCAATTTAAAGGGAATACAATTATGGAAAATATTTTAATTAATCAATCGGTAGCCATACTGTGCGATGGAAACAATATTGAACGGAGTATCCATGGGCTTTCTAAAACAAAAAACGCCATGATCAATTTTGATCGGTTGATCCCGAAATTGCTAAATGACAGGGGATTAAACCGGTTGCTTTATTTTAGGGAAGGTAAGTCCATATCTTCCAAATTCGCGGATCGATTGCATGAAAACTATTACGGCTCTGTTATTCCGTGTCATAAATCTGCCGATATTCCACTTTCTATCAAAGCCACGCAGCTCGCTTCCAAGGTGGACACCATTATCATTATGTCAGGGGATTCGGATTATGTGGATTTGGTGATACACCTGAAAGGGGAAGGGGTGAGAGTGGAAATTGCTGCAGTAAAAAGGACAGCTGCCAAGATATTAATCGATGAAGCAGATTATTTTCATGAAATCACCAAAGAAGACTGGTTTGTATATAAATCACCACGAAAGGCAAGGGCGAAATGAAGACAAGAAGCTCATAATGCCTTCCATCCCACTGCACTATCAGGATTGTATCGTTTGGGAAATAGTTGGTTGTGTCGTATTTTTTGCTAAACGGTTTTTTAACCTAGAAAAAAAGTGAAAGTGGGTTTTGCCTTTTCATGATCAGACAAGAATCTGCATACCCATATAATAAATAAGCGGGATAAATACAGCTGGCAGCATATTGCCCACTTTAATTTTATGCCCTCCCAGCATGTTTATGCCGAGACCCACAATTAAAAGCCCACCCACAGATGACATTTGGGATATGACTTCAGGGACCAGAAAAGGTTTTACATATGCAGCCGCGAGAGTGATGGTTCCCTGATATAAAAGCACTGAAACTGAAGAGAACAGAACCCCAATTCCCATGGTGGATGAAAATATTACCGCTGCAATGCCATCCAGAGTTGATTTTGCAAAAAGGGTGCTATGATTGCCGGTCAGACCACTTTCTAAAGAACCTACAATCGCCATTGCGCCCACACAGTAGAGCAAAGATGTGGTCACAAATCCTTCTGCAAAGCCTCCTTCTTTTTTGGAGAATTTTTCTTCCAGCCATTCCCCTACATTTTCCAGTCTGAGTTCAATTTTACCCAGTTCTCCCACAAGGCTGCCAAGGGCAAGAGAGATAAGTATCAGAATAAAATCATCACATTTAAAAGCGCTTTTCAAACCGATGAGGATCACACCCAGACTGATGGCCTGTATGATGGTTTGGTTATATTTTTCAGATATTTTGCCGCGGAAAACAAGTCCAACAAGGCTTCCTGCAATAATTGCTGCCACATTTGCTAAAGTACCTAACACGGGAGACTCCTTTTTTTTGGTTTTGATGGATACATATAGATCATCATATTAGCAAGATTTTTTTATGGATTGTAATATTATAACTCAAGTTTCGCACCCCTTATCAATGGTGGAGCCGGGATTGTTAAAGCGCCGATTGGTGTTAAGGGTGTGAATCGAGACAGTTATATTATTTTCTTCCAGGGGATATGAATTGAATCGGTTGCAGGGTGTCCGGATATTTGGAATAAAGTCTATCCGTTGCTAAACCATATAAAAGGGATGGTCTATTCCAAATATCCGGACACTGCGAAAAAGGTAGAACAGATGACCCACATATCCCCTTACAGAAAAAAATATAACCGTTTCGATTCACATCTGATTTTATATGTTACCTGTCGTCAGGGCATTGCTTTCCGCCAAACTGGGGTGCGAAACTTGAGTTTTAATTTTTTGCAGAAAAAGGTGGATTTAATATGGCAGAGCTTGAGGGATATTTGTTTATAAGTTGATCGTGCACATAAACTGTGGTATCTGGCAGAACAGTAACTGATAAACCGAGAGCCCCGTTCCGAAAGCGCTTCGGGTCTCTGAGGAAAACCACATTAGTATTGTCATGGTAAATCACCATGAACTTCCTGGGCTTCAGATTTTCAAAGACAGAGAATAATATCACCCAACCAGACCATTGGAGACAGGTTTAGGAGATAATAATGCTTGCTTATTGTGGATTGAAATGTCTTGAATGTCCTGTATTTCGTGCAACAAAAACCAACGATGAAAAACTCAGAATTGAGACTGCCAAAAATTGGAGTGAATATTTCGAAAAGGGAGTTAAGCCAGAGGAACTTTACTGTGATGGATGCCAAACTTTAAACAGACGAATATTTAGTTGGTGTAAAAAATGTCCTGTAAGGCTCTGTGCCGGGAGACGTCGAATACAAAATTGTGGCTTTTGTGATGCCTATCCTTGCAAGGATATTATGGAAATTCATAAGATTAACCCTCAAGCAAAACAGGAGATAGAAAATATTTTTAAGGAAGAGAAAAGAACAGGTGGCTTAAAACACTGATCAGGGTTTGCCTTATTTACTAATAAAGAGAAGACATATGATCTGAAAGGATAAAAAGCGAATACAAAGGAGAAGATACTCATGGAAAGCCAAATGGAAGTGAATGAAGAAAGACTAAAATATCTTGAAAAAATAAATCAAGAACTACCGGACTTGATGATTCACGAATCTGCCAAATGGGATGAGGTGTATAAGGACGGGGCGCTCAGTACTAAGGTCAAACGGCTAATGGCGTTAGGAATAGCACTCAGGGCACGATGCGTTCATTGTATTGTCGCCCAAACCATGAGGGCCTTAGACGTTGGAGCCACTAAGGAAGAGATATTGGAAACGATTTCCGTTAATATGGCAATGAGCGGCACTACCGGAATAGCTGAATCTCTGAGGGTTTTGAAGTTACTGGATGAATTAGGAAAGCTCTAATTAAGCCGGTGACTTGGATAAAGGGTAAAAGGCAAAAAAGAATCGCTGCACCTGTCAGGTCAGATATCAGCTATGGTCAAACCGCTTTGACAGAAAGCTGCAATTTGAAAATTTGTTCATTTAATAAAGCCAGTGGTTGACCTGGTTGTCCCTGACTTCAGCGGTAGCTTTCTACAATGAATAGTTGCCGATTGGTAATTTGCCAAATTGTAAGTGGATGATTGCATCATGGCTTCAAAAACCGTTTTCACCCGGAAACTGCATACTCCTCACCAGAGCGAAAGCTTTACCAAATATTTGCCTCTCAATCGTGAACAGGTCAGGGAAATAAGAAGTGCGGTAAAAGAAATCTTTGATGCATTTGGCGGGAAAGACCTTATCAAGTCAAGCGGGAATGTGTATATCAAGCCCAATGGGATTGATGCCAAGCCATACTGTTATACACGACCGGAATTGATAAGGGCGGTGATCGAGTACTGGTATGACGCAGGGGCCGGGAAGGTATATCTCCTGGAAAATTCAACCCAGGCCAATTATACCCGCATTGTATTTAAAAGCAACGGATACAAAAAAGTCTGCACCGATACCGCTGCCATTCCCATTTATCTGGATGAGGAGCAGACCATCACCTATCCATTCACCGGTAAAAAATCAATGGCTGACGGCGATGCAGATGGATATGACCTGACCACTTTTGAAATGCCGGTAACGGTGGTTAAAAAATTAATCGAAAAAAGTGATGAAAACCTCTATATCAACCTACCCAAACTAAAAACCCATTCTATGACAGGGGTGACCCTGGGAATAAAAAACCAGTGGGGTTTTCCCGCCCACCAAAGCAGAGGGCTCGACCATAACTACCATCTGCATGGTAAATTGATTGACATGCTTTCTTATATCAAACCGGATGTGACGCTCATCGAAGGTGTTGAGGGGAGTATTTATGGCCATTATCCGGCTCTTAATCTGGCTGATGAATGTATCAAACCGTTTGGCTTACTTATCGGCAGTAAAAATGTGGTTGCCGCAGATCTGGTTGGAGCTAAACTATTCGGTCTTGAGAAGGAGGACGTTCCGCACTTGCAGATGGCCATCGATCGAGGGTTTGGTGGAGATATCCGCACCCTTCAGGATATCGATATGGCAGGCGACATCACCCACCTTGATTCGGTCGATTTGATTGGTGATATGCCCGAAGCAGGATCATACCCGACAGATCTATTTGATTCCTTTCCGGGTGATGTGACTATTATTCAGGGAAAGGAGCTGGCCTGCAAGGAGGGGTGTGTGAACAATCCATTAACATTATTACAGGTGCTGTACAACGATTATAATGGCAGGGGCGGCTGGACGCTTTTGATGGGTAAGGGATTCGATAAAGAGGAAATTCTTAAGCTGGAAGGGAAGGTACTCATTGCGGGACACTGTGCGATTGAAGAGGTGTCTTCGATTTTGATTAAAAAATTAACAAGAAAGAATGTCTATCTCAGTGGAGAGTGCAATGACCTTTGTTCCACAGCAGAGGCAATGTTTCACCTGATGAAGGTGAACCCGATAGATCTTATTCCCCTGAGTTCTATAGCGGCATTGGTTGCCTTAATAACGGCCAAATTAAAAGGATCTCACTCAAGGGTTCCCAGTCCTTGGTCGCATATACTGAAAGGGGTATAGACAACTGGTGAAGAGCAATAAACGTATTGCCGATCTTGATGGGAGTTGCCGTGATTAACGGCATGAATTGATTCGGTTTGATATTGGGCATCATTGTTGACAGAAGAAATTCGATGATTAATCTGACTTAAGCAGCCCCCCGAAAAAAGAAAGGGCGCAAAATGATAACCAAACAGGAGTATCTCGAAAGAGTCAAAAGATTACAAAACCGGGTAAAGGGGAAAGACCTGGGCGCCTTTTTGGTGACCGCTCAAGACAGCATATACTATCTTACAGGGGTGACCTACGTTCCTTTGGAGCGCCCATTTTTTATGATCGTGTATCCTGATGATGACTCAATATTGCTGTCCCCGGCCTTGGATCAGGAACATTTGAGAACAGCAACAGATGTAGAAACTGTCCGCCGGTATTGGGATTACCCTTCCCCTTCAGGCCAAGGATGGCCGGAAAGGCTGCATGATCTTCTCGCCGGAGTCAACCGACTTGGGGTGGAGCCCAGCCTTCCCCAGGAAATTGCCATGCAGCTTGGTCCTTACAACCCGGTGGTGTACCCCTTGGTTGAAACCATGCGATTGGTGAAATCTCCGGATGAAGTGAAGATGCTCCGCCAGGCTGCTCATTTTGCCAAAAAAGGAATGGAAGCCATCATCAAGGCATCATATAAAGGTGTTTCTGAAATCGAGATTTTTTCTCTGGGGCGATCGGTCCAGATGGCGATCATTAAAACCACCGAATTTGATCCGTTGAATACCAGCGTGCTCACTGCCGCCTGGCCGGCCAGGTTGGGACTGCAGCCCCACGGGGTTCCGCTGATTGGCGATCGCCTGCATGAAGGCCCTCATATTGCCTTAAGTTTTATGCGCGTGAATGGATACGGGGCTGAATGTGAAAGAACTTATTTTGTGGCTCGGCCCACCAATGAAATGAAGAAAATGTTTAAAACCATGCAGGAAGCCAGGCAGCGTGGTTTCCAGCTGATAAAACCCGGTGTATCTTGTGCCGAAATTGATCGGGCGGCCAATGGGTTTCTGCGTCAGGAAGGTCTGGGTGATTATTTGCTGCACCGCACCGGCCATGGATTTGGACTGGGAAATCATGAAGGGCCATGGGTGGCAGAAGGCAGCGAGGATATTTTAACGGAAAATATGCTCATCAGCATGGAACCCGGCATTTATGTACCGGATTTGGGCGCTTTTCGCCATTCAGATACTTTGCTGGTTACTGAAGACGGATATGAAAATTTAACTCCTTATCCTGATGATTTAGATTCATTGACAATACGAAAATCAAAGCTCTTTAACCGGCTTCGTGGATCTCTGGTTCGGCGAGCAGTGGGTGTCACCTAGTCCGTGTGAAAAAACGCATGCCCAGTTGGCATGAAAATTTATGATAACTACTATAGAATCAATATTGAGATACCTATGGGTCTGATAAAAATATTAATCTATCTTGCAATTCTGGTCGGTTTTATCGTATTTTTTGCTGTGTTAATAAATTTTGCGGTACGGTTTTTTTAAATAAAGAAAAATGCGGAACAGCTTGAAGGATTAGCAGATCAGAAGCAGGAAACAGGAGATATTGAAATGAAGAATAAAAAAATTGGTTGGATTGGCACCGGGATTATGGGCAAACCCATGGCCATGCATTTGTTAAATGCCGGGTATACGGTCAATGTGAACAACCGCACCAAAACCAAGGCACAAGAGTTAATCGACCAGGGCGCTACGTGGTATGATACCCCTGCGGAATTGACGAAAAATTCCGATATGGTGGTGACCATAATAGGATACCCTAAAGATGTGGAACAGGTTTATTTCGGAGCGGGTGGTATTTTCCAGGGAATGAAACCAAATACCATCTTGATTGATATGACCACCACCAAACCCAGTTTGGCAGTAAACATATATGAACAGGCAACAAGGGCAGGGGCTGATTTTATTGATGCGCCTGTGTCCGGAGGCGAAATCGGAGCCATAAACGGGACCTTGTCAATTATGATCGGCGGAGACAAAAAAACAGTCGATATGATCATGCCTGTTTTTGAGACGTTTGGTAAAAACATGGTTTATCAAGGTGCAGCAGGTTCGGGACAGCATACCAAAATGTGTAATCAGATTACCATTGCCGGGACGATGATCGGGATTTGTGAAAGCTTGATTTATGGATATAAAGCAGGGTTGGACTTAACCACCATGTTAGGTTCTATAAGTAAGGGTGCTGCCGGATGCTGGGGCCTGGATGTTTTAGCGCCTAAAATTGTAGCGAGCGATTACGCTCCCGGTTTTATGGTGGATCATTTTGTTAAAGACTTAGGTATTGCGCTTGAAGAAGCGGAAGCGATGGATTTATCGCTTCCCGGACTGGCTCTGGTCAGACAACTTTACCTTTCGCTAAAGGCTCAAGGCAAAGGCACATATGGTACCCAGGCGCTGTATCTGGTTTTGGAAAGACTTTCATCTATAGATAAATAGCTTGCTGGATGTGATCATGTCAGGATCACCCCGCAACTAGTTGGAACAAAACAAAAAGATCGTACGGCTGATTGGCAACACTGGTGAACAGCAGCACAGGAGGCAGGATGATCGATTTTCTTCAGCAGTACAGCCCCGTCACCCAAGCGCTTATGGCCACGCTCTTTACCTGGGGCGTGACTGCGGCCGGAGCGGCGCTTGTTTTTTTCGTAAAAACGATAAGACCCAAAATCATGGATTCCATGCTCGGTTTCGCTGCCGGTGTTATGATTGCGGCAAGTTTCTGGTCATTGCTCGCACCGGGCATAGAAATGGCCCAACAGATGGGTCAAATTCCCTGGTTGTCCGCCGTTATCGGATTCATGGGCGGTGGGATATTCATGAGACTGACGGATCGATTGCTGCCACATCTTCATTTGGGTCTGGATATAGAGCACAGTGAGGGGATAAAGACCTCCTGGCAGCGAAGCACGCTGCTGGTTCTGGCGATCACACTACATAATATCCCCGAGGGTCTTGCAGTCGGCGTTGCTTTTGGAGCTGTATCCGCCCATCTTTCTTCTGCCACCATAGGCGGCGCTCTTGCGCTGGCAATCGGAATCGGCCTGCAGAATTTTCCGGAAGGAGCTGCGGTATCGTTACCGTTAAGGAGAGAAGGAATGGGCCGGACGAAGAGCTTTGTGATGGGGCAGGCATCCGGTGTGGTTGAACCCATCGCCGGGGTGCTCGGTGCCGCATTTGTAATGTATATGCAGCATATTTTGCCCTATGCACTTTGCTTTGCCGCCGGGGCAATGATTTTTGTGGTAGTGGAAGAGTTGATCCCGGAATCTCAGCGGAAAGAGGCAAACATTGATATGGTAACCATGGCGACCATGACGGGTTTTGCGGTGATGATGATTCTGGATGTGGCGCTGGGCTGATGGATGTGAGGCTGAAGAACTGTTGAAATGAGAGGAAATAGATCGCCAATTGCTCAAACGTTGGTTTGACTCCTTACTTTTTAGATAACGGTAAACATTTTATGATAGGAAGATTATGCGTGAAGAGATTTCCAGTCAGCGAAAAGCCTTTCTGGCCAATGACTACAGTCGGGGATTCATCGAATACTGTCAGTTCAGGGCGGAAACCATAAAGAGAGGTTATTTTCAGTCCAGAGTCAGGATTAAAGAGCATCACCGGCAGCAGGACGGTTTTATTCATGCAGGTGTGATGGCCACAATGGCCGATCACACGGCCGGGTACTCTGCATTTACCCTGGTGGAAGATAATTTTCAAATCCTGACGATTGAGTTTAAAATAAACTTTCTAAGACCGGCCTTTGGAGACGCCCTGGTCTGTCGTTCCAGGGTAATAAGAGAGGGGCGCCAGATCAAAATAGCGGAATCAGAGGTATTTGATATCAGGGGTGAAGAGGAGACGCTGGCCGCCAAAGCGATGGTCACCCTCATGGCGGTGAACCAAGATAAGCTTGTCCAAAAGAGATGACAAAATCTATCCTGCAACCATTTTGCAACGGTTCCGATCCATGTTGGGATTGTCAAGGCAGACCGATAACCAAAAACGGTTCATCAATGGAGAATTAATATGCGTTTAGCCACCATCGGGTATGAGGGGGAAGAGCATCTCGCCATTTGCCAACAATCTGGATTCTTTCGCATCAAAGATGTGAATAAAGTGTTTCAAAGTCAATGGCCGGATTCCATGGAAGTACTGATTAAAACAGAGCAACTCCTTAAATTAAACGACTGGTATGGGCAGGAGGGCAGGCGCGAAACAGCTAAAATGCAACATCTTTTTATAGACGACAAAGAATGCTCCTATGAGCCTCTTTACCGGCACCCTTCCAAAATATGGGGCATCGGGCTGAACTACAGCGCGCATGCAAAAGACCTTTCCGAAAAGCCCCCCACCTCTGCTCCGGCCAGCTTCATGAAACCCGATACCACCATTATCGGATACGGAAATGAGATAAACATACCACGGCTTTCTAAAAGAACAACGGCCGAAGCCGAACTGGGCATCATTATCGGCAAACACTGCAAAGATGTTCCCCGGAACCAATGGCATGAGGTAATCGCCGGATTCACCACCATCCTGGACATGACGGCAGAGGATATTCTGGTACAGAATCCAAGATTTTTAACCATGAGTAAAAGTTTTGACACCTTTTTCTCGTTGGGCCCGCAGCTGTTGACACCGGATGAGGTCGACGATGTTTCCGGTCTGAAAGTATCCACGGTGATTAACCAAACGGTGCATGCTGAAAATACGGTGGACCACATGACGTTTACGCCCGACGTGCTCGTGTCCTATCATTCCAGGGTGATGACGCTTTTGCCGGGGGATATCATATCCACAGGCACGCCGGGAGCCGTTCATATCCGCCATGGGGATATCGTCCAATGCCGGATTTCAGGCTTTGAAACTCTGGAAAATCCGGTGATCGATTTAAAACAATAAAAGAAGGGAAAATGGGGTCCGGAATTTTGGAAAAGTAAATTATTAATGGATGACCGATCAAAGGGGAGAGACATAAATGGCCGTGGTCGAGGCGATCTGTATCAGCCACAAAAAGGGAACAGCCAAGAGACCGGTTGAAAAAGCTGTCTTTCAAGCGGATTTCGGCATCAACGGTGATGCCCACGCCGGGAAATGGCACCGGCAGGTATCTCTATTGGCCGGCGAAAGCATCGATACTGTTAAACTTCAGCTGCCCACCTTAAACGACGGTGCTTTTGCGGAAAACATAGCTACCCGGGGGCTGGACCTGTCTTCCGTCGCGGTTGGCGATGTTCTGCAGATCGGCTCCGGGGTCATTCTCCAGATCACCCAAATCGGCAAAAAATGCCATAATGATGGCTGTGCCATCAAAAAGGCCACCGGTGACTGCATCATGCCCAAAGAGGGGTTGTTTGCCAGGGTAATTCAGGGAGGAGAAGTCCGGACCGGTGACCGGATCGGTATCAAAAAACAGGCGTCAGGATCGGATATCCGTTAATGGGTTGAACTGTTTTAATCAATATTGCGGTACGGTTCTTTTAATAGAGAAAAAAAGAAATGTTGCTCTTAATAAATCATTTATCAAAAGAGGGGGCTTGTGATGAATGTGCTATTCATTATTTCTACAGACGATGCAGAAACAGCTTATAATGCGATGAGATTGGCCAATGTAGCCGTCGAAAAAGGAGATGACACAAGTGTGTTTATGCTTGGGAGGGGAGTTCTTTTTGAACAGGGCAGCACTGAACAGTTCAATGTAATGGAGCAGATAAACCAATTTGAAGGTGATTTTTACGTCTGAGGGGTGTGCATGAAATCCCACGGTCTGGAGGGATCAAGCACTTGCCCCATTGGCTGGATGGATGATCTCTATGAACTGTCTATGGAAGCGGATAAGGTTTTCACATTTTGAAATAGGCGGTATTTGGCATAAAAAGGCTTCCGTGCGGATGGCTAAAAGCCGGCGCTGTAATGGAATGCTTTTATATAACCCCAAAAAGACAATATCGATTTATGGTAGTATATTTTGATGATAAACATCCAAAGGTAAGACCCGTATGACAAAGCTAAGAGACCAGCTGATCCGAATTCAAAAAAAGAATTATCGCCGAAACGTCAATTTGGTTCGTGAAAGTTCAGGGTATAACCCTGGAATTAAAATTTATGAAAAAGAGTATCTCCGCCATTTAAAATCGTATGAGGAGGTTTCCCATAAAACAGAACTGATTCAAAAGGTGATGGCGGCGGATTTGGTCTATCATGGCGACTATCACACGCTAAAACAATCTCAACATTCCGTACTTCGTATACTCAGAGAAATTAAGGACAAAAGGGATATTATTCTATGCCTGGAAATGTTTCACGGACGGGACCAAAAATATATCGATCGGTTTATGGCCGGTGAATTATCGGAAAAGATGTTTCTGGAAAGAATCGATTATGCCAGAAAATGGCCCTTTCACTGGGATAACTGGCGTCCCATTATTTCCTTTTGCCAGGACAATCAAATCCCCATTTTGGGTATTAATACCGAAATGGATGATGCCAAGGGGATTAAAAGATTAAGGAAACGCGATCAATATTCAGCCCGGATTATCGCCAAAGCCTTGATTAAGAATCCCGGCAAATTGATTTACGTGGTGGATGGTGATTATCATATTTCCCCCGATCATCTTCCCCAAAATGTGGAAAACTTGCTAAAACTGCTGGACGAGTCTGCAAAAACCATTTTTATTTTCCAGAACGCGGACAACCTTTACTGGAAGCTATGCAGCAAAAACCTGGAAGAATCGGATGTTCTCAAAATCAATGACAACAAATACTGTGTGATGAATACCATGCCGGCCAATAAGATCCAGTCCTATTTAAACTGGCTTGAGTATTCCAAAGACGCCTATTTCCCAGTGCACCAGGATTGGGAGGATGATGCTTTTGAGGACAGAGGCCAAATGGTGCATGAAATGGTGTCCACCCTCGCTAAAATCCTTAAACTGGATTTCCCTGAGGATGCCCTGGAGAAATTGACCATTTATTATCCGAACAATCTGGATTTTATGGAGTTTGTTCATGGCACTCCCCAGTTCAAGGGCCAGCTTAGACTCATCCGAAGTAAGATAAAAAAAGAAGAGGGATTTTTACTGGAATATGAGGTTTCAGGTGAAGCTGCGTATGTTATCTACCTGGCAAACTCTAACATTAACATGGCTGCCGAGGAAGCCGCTCATTTTTTAAATATCGTGCTCAGGGGACCTTTGAAAAAACCGGTCAGCGCTCTTGATCGCTTTTACCGGAGTGCAATCACCGAATGTCTGGGATTTTTCGGCAGCAAGTTTATCAATGAAAAAAGAAAGTCGCATTCAGAGAATTCCATCAGAATGTTGTTAGGTCAGGCAAAGCGTGGTGAACTTAAACATACCGACCAGGATATCCTGCAGGTGGCCCGGTACATTTTACAGCATTTTTATCTTCAGAGAAAAACGTCTTCTTCTGCGGAATTCATCAATAAATTTTTTCTCCAGTATAACAGTCAGTCTGCGGTTAATCGAATGCTCAGCACCCAGCTGGGTTATATCCTGGGTAACAAGCTCTACTATGCGCTGAAAAGGGGAAAATTTTCCTTGAAAAGAATCCAGGGATATTTTTGCAACCCCTTTGATCAGCCGCTGGAAGCCTTTAACAGCTATCTTGAAATAAGCAATCGGGTTAAAAAGGTAAAACATGTGAGTCGATTATAAGAGAAAGATCATTTCTAAAAGAGGTGGTGGGATCATAAGGATTCAAGGGTTCAAGGAGTCAGGGGCTCGAGTGAAAATCACCGAAAACAAATACATATAGAAAAATTCATGGCTCTTGTAACCATATTTTTATATAGATATACTTTGAAAATATTAGGAGTAAGGGCAGAGAAAACGTAAGTGTTTATGCCATCTGTATCAAACCATTTTCATTCACTTGAACCCTTGACCCCTTGGATCCTCGAATCCTTTACATCAGCTAATTTGGAAGAGAACCGAAAAGAATAGAAATAACAAAGAAAAAGAGTTGGTTTACTAACGGGAAAATGGAAAATTATCATAAATGACCTGTATCGTACAGAAATACGGCGGCAGCAGTGTTGCCGATGTGGATAAACTGCGTAAAATCGCCGGTCTGATCGCCGAAGTGAAACGTCAACAAATCGATGTCGCCGTGGTGGTTTCGGCCATGGGGAAAACCACCGACAATCTTTTGTCCATGGCTCGCAACCTTTCCCCTAGGCCCCCAAGACGTGAAATGGATATGCTCCTTTCCACCGGAGAGCGAATAACCATGTCACTGCTATGTATGGCTCTGCATGAGCTAGGTATTGATGCAGTTTCACTGACAGGTTCCCAGGCTGGAATTATCACCAACGATCGGCACAACGACGCACAGGTGATCGAAGTCCGCCCTTTCCGTGTACAAGATGAAATGGCCAAAGGAAAACTGGTGATCATCGGCGGATTCCAGGGGGTGAGCTATAAGCGGGATATTACCACCCTGGGTCGCGGTGGGTCGGATACCACCGCGGTCGCTCTGGCGGCAGCGTTGGATGCCGAGCGCTGCGAAATTTACTCGGATGTGGATGGTGTGTATTCGGCCGATCCGTCAGTGGTGGCCGACGCCCGCCATTTGCCGGAGGTTTCTTACCCGGAGATGCAGGAGATGAGCACAGCCGGTGCCAAGGTCCTCAACGCCCGTGCTGTACAATTCGCTAAGGAAAAAAATATTGCCATCTATGCGCGCAGTTCCTTCCAACCCGGCAAAGAGACCATCATCCGCAGGCTTTCACCCGGTGCGATCATCGGGGTACAGGCGGTGGTCAGCGAAAAGCGCGTTGAGCGCATTCGGCTAAGCGGAAGTCATGTTCTGCATCGTTTTAGCCGGGTGTTGTCCTATCTGGAATCCGAGCAGGTGCCGGTAAAAGAGGTGAATGTCACCCGGATCGCCGATGACGGGGATCAATCAAAAGCTTCCTTTGTTGTGTCTGCCGGTCATATTTACGGATGGGAACAAATTAAGGACGTTATGAAAGGAAAAGCCGGTTTCGATATGATCATCGATGGCGATCTGGCAACGGTGTCCCTGATTGGCGAAGGGCTGAATCGCAACAACCGGACATTGCTGGAAACCATCGACCTTTTGAAGAGTCATGATATCTCCGTGTCCGGGGTGACCACCACTTCATTCAGGATTTCGCTGCTGGTACCCCG
The DNA here is from genome assembly GCA_034189135.1 of Thermodesulfobacteriota bacterium. Lineage (NCBI taxonomy): Bacteria > Pseudomonadati > Thermodesulfobacteriota > Thermodesulfobacteriota bacterium. The sequence continues at coordinate 28,606 of JAXHVO010000028.1, forward strand.
AAACCAAATAGATGAAAGTGTTCAACTTTGCCATGCCCGCTGGGTGTTAAACGGCCTTGGGTAGGTATCGGGCAGACAAACAAATGCCCGGAGACCACCTATTTTAAAACCGCCTCAATTCACTTTTTTTTTTACTTTATTCCAGACTTTTATTTTGTCGTTTTTTGATAGTCCGTTAACGATTTCAATATGAATACCATCTGAAAGCCCGACCTCAATATATCTTTTGGTAAATTCCTGGGGTTGGCTTTCGACTTCCACGTATAGCCGGTCTCCTTCAAATTGCAACAGGCTTTCATTGATGGCCAGCACACTGTCTTTTTTTTCCAGTACAATGTCGGCATTGGCGCTGTAGCCGGCTCTGATAAAATGAGACTGTTTCAGCTTCATCTTGGCTCGTATTTCAAACTGTATGGCCCCTTCCTCTGCCACCCCTTTGGGTGAAATATATTCTAAAACAGCGTCAAATTTTTCCTTTTCCACAGCACCGACCGAAAGGATTAAATCCATACCTGCTTTTATTTTTCCCACTTCGGATTCATCCACTTTGCCTTGAAAAATCATTTCCATCATATCGGCAATCACCGCGATGGTGGTCCCGGCGTTAAAGTTGTTGGTTTCAATCACAGACTTGCCTTCTTTAACCGGAATATCCAGAATCATTCCGTCGATGGTTGATCGGATCAGTGTATTGGTTTCTTCACCGGGTTTTTTGGTCACTCCGGCTTTAATTAACTGCAAATTGTTGTCAGCTGCATCCATTTCTTCTCTGGCACTGTTGTATGCCATTTCATATTCCTGATATTTAGCGGCGGATATTATTTTCTTTTCATGTAATTTCTTTTGCCGCTCGAGCTCCCTGTTGGCATCATCGAGATTGATTCGGGCCAGATTTAATCTGGCCTCGGCATTATTTAGGCTGATCATATTTGGAATCACCCTAATTCTGGCAATCAGGTCATCTTTTTTCACTTTATCGCCGGGCTCTACAAAGATTTCTTCAAGAATGCCCGATATTTGAGGCTTTATTTCAATTTCTTTTCTGGGGACAATAGATCCTGTGGCCACCGTTTTTTTGACAATATTAGTTATAAAAGGGCTTCGAGTTTCAAAAACGACCGGTTTTTTACGGGATTTATGATACAAAAATAAAAGGGTGCCCAAAAAGACAACTAAGACTAAAATCAGGCTCAGGATTTTAAGAAATACTTTCATTGTTATGCGTTCCTTATGGCATAGACCGGTTTGATGCTTACCGCCCGGTGAGCGGGAATCATACCGGCTAAAATTCCGGAAATAATAAGTACGATTAATGCAATGACGGCAATCTGGAAATCAACTTCCGGGTTTTGGAACATATCAGTGGAACGTCCAAACATTTTCAACCCCTTTGAAACCGTTTCCAGCATCCCCACGCCGGCCACCAGGCCGAAGTATCCGGCAAAAGCGGTTAATAAAACAGATTCCAGGATGATGTTACTTATAATTTTCCAGGGTGTGGCACCCACCGCCCTCCTGATACCGATTTCCCTGGTTCTTTCCTTAACGATGACAAGCATGATATTACTGACCCCGATAATGCCAGCAATCAAAGTCATTGTTCCCACAAACCAAACCAGTATTCTAATCCTACGAAATAAACCCACAAACTTGAGGAATTCTTTTTCGGTATTCCAGTGTCCGAAGGCCAGGGTATCATTCGGAGCCACATGATGGCGAGCCGCAAGAAGAGCAATGGCTTTTTTTTCTACCTTAGAAACCGGAACATCCTTCACCGATGTCAAGGAAAACCAGCTGACACGGTTTCCGAAATTAAATGCCTGCTGAAAGGTGGTAAAAGGGATAAAAATTGCCTGGTTTTCTTCTTCTTCCTCATCCCCCACCGCCTTGCTGTTAAATACACCGACCACTTTAAAATGAACTCCCTGTATCTTTATATATTTTTCGATCGGTTTTTCTCCGGGACCAAATAATATTTTATACACCCGGTTTCCGATGACGGCCACTTTACGTTTTTCTTTAAGGTCCAGGTGATTCATAAATCGGCCGTCAGTGATATCCATCAGTTTGATGAAATAAATTTCAGGGAAATCGCCATAAATACTAAAAGCCCCGTTCTTTTCTCCTCTATTTACATTGTTGATTCCCCGATGGCCACCCAGTTTATTCCTGGGAGCAATGTATTTAATTTCAGGTATATTATCTTTTAACGCTTTAATATCGTCATTGTTAAATCTAAACCGTCTTCCTTGGGGAAATCCTTTATAAGAAATGGTGGTTTGTCGTGGCCAGATAAATACGCTGTTGGTGGCTATTTTTTTAAAATCTTTGATGGCACCGTTTTGCAGACCGTTTCCGCTACCCAGCATAATAATCAGCATAAACACGCCCCAAAAAACTCCAAATGCAGTTAAGACTGCACGCAATTTGTTTTTTTTTAAAGCGCTGAATATTTCCTGCCAATTGTCTTTATCGAAAATCATATTTAAAAACCAACAGTTTCTATTCCTCCAGCAGAGCCTCCACTGGTTTTATATTGGCCGCTTTTCGAGCAGGGATCAATCCTGCCAACGATCCTGCGATGACCAGCAGTATGATAGCCCCTATGGCTGCTTGAAAATTGACTTCCGGGTTCTGGAAGAATTCGGTTTTTGGCAAATATTTTGCGGCCAGTTCAATGGCAGCCACTCCGGTGACCAGACCGATGTAACCGGAGATCGACGTGATCATAATGGCTTCGGTTAAAACTAAGGTGACAATAGACAAAGGAGTGGCTCCTAAAGCCTTTCGAATGCCGATTTCTTTGGTTCTTTCTTTGACTGCGATAAGCATGATGTTACCGACCCCCACAATGCCGGCAACAATGGTTCCGATTCCGATAATCCATATGAAAATCCTGATCCCCTTGAACAAGGTTATAAATTTTTGATAGAATTTTACATTATTCCAGATATTGACTGCTTTTTCATCATCTACGGAAAAGTTGTGACGTACAGCCAGTTGTTTACGCACCATGTTTTCTATGTCCAGGCTTTCTTTTACCGAAGCATCACCTAAAGTAAATGCAAACATATGAATCCGGTTTGAACCGTTGAAAACCCTCTGTGCAGTTGAAATGGGAAGGTATATCAGACTCACCACGCGTTCTTCTTCATCGGAAAAAACACCCACCACTTTAAAGGGGATTGAATTGATATTGATGTATTTGTCCAGAGAAGATTCCTTTTTAAATAGCAATCTTTCCACTTCGGTTCCGATGATCGCCACTTTGCGAAATTGATCAATATCAATCTGATTGATGTGTCTTCCCTTGACCATGATGGTATTTTCCAGATATTGATGCGCAGGATGGCACGAAATAATGTTAAACGCACCGGTTTCATTCCGGTAGGTAATCTTATTATTCCCCCACCGGTAAAATCTGGCGGTAATATGTTCAATTCCTTTTAGAATTTTTTTTGCATCTTCATAATCGGCATTGGTAAACCTTATACTTCTACCGGGTTGGAGACCTTTATGGGGAATGCTTGTCTGTCCTTTGCGGACCCAGACACTATTGGTGGCATCTTTGAAAAGGTTTTTGACACCCTTTTCCAGTCCTGTCCCTGATCCCAGTAATATGATGAGCATAAAAATTCCCCAGGATACGGCAAAACCGGTGAGGAAAGTCCTCAACCTGTTTTTTTTAATGGTACTGAAAATTTCCTGGAATTTATCAAGGTCAATGATCATTTTTGTTCAGCAATCCGGTGTTTATTGGTGATTTTGAATACGGCCATCTTTTAAACGAATCACCCTGTCCGTTCGGTCGGCGATATCATGCTCATGGGTGACAATCACTATGGTGATGCCTGTTCGGTTGATGGTTTTAAAAAGATCAATTAACCCATAAGATGTTTCGGTATCCAACGCCCCGGTCGGTTCATCGGCTAAAATAACTTTTGGATTGGTTACAATCGCCCGTGCCACAGCCACCCGTTGCTGCTGCCCCCCGGACAGTTCCCCCGGCAGATGTTCTGCCCACTGGTAAATGCCCATTTTGTCCAGGTATTCCAGAGCGATCTTGTTTCTTTTTTTTCGGTTCATTCCCTGATAATAAAGGGGAAGAGCCACATTTTCCATGGCGTTTTTAAAGGGGATGAGATTAAAAGATTGAAACACAAAGCCTAAAATTTCATTTCGAAAATGAGCAGCTCTGGTTTCACTCATATTGCTTATCAGGGTATTATTTAAACGATATTCTCCGGAGTCATAAGAATCGAGTATTCCGATTATATTGAGCAAGGTTGATTTTCCTGAGCCTGACGAGCCCATAACGGAAACCAATTCTCCCTTTTCAATATGAAGATCAATTCCCTTCAATACGTGGAGGCGATTGGTGCCGGTGATATAGGACTTGTGTAGATGGCTCAATTTTATCATGGTTAAGTTATGTTACACTGGCACTCAGTCTGATCACGGCAAGACCTGATTAGTAACTAACACCTTTAATTTAATCAGAAATAAACTTCAGCCTTATTTTGCATATGTAACGAATATGACTTATTTGGGGTAAAAAATCAACAGTTAGCAATTTATGTGTCAATCGTATTGGGTAACACAGATAAATCATTGGTTATAATCAAAGAAAAAGAGATGGTTGACAAGACAACCGGTAGCCGATATTTTATTTTACAGTGCGACCCATTTATTTGATTCTTCGTCGGTTTGTTATGATCGGTCGAAAACAAGAAAAAGGAAGGAGCAATCAACATGACACTGATGGACCTGTTAAGTGAAGAGGAATGGAATGACTTTGTAAAAGACCTCCACCAAAAATTCGGTATATGCTGTTCGGTTTCGGATACGGAGGGTGCCCATGTGAGTCATTATGAAAACTGGTGCAACCGGATTTGCCCGGTCATTAAACAGAAACCCGAGTCAATCGCGGCCATCTGCGCCGTGGCGGCGCAGAATTTTACTTCGGAGACACAAAAGACAAAAAAACCGATGGTCGGGGAGTGCGACATCGCCCTGAAAAAGGTGGCTGTGCCGATTTTCGTGGGCGATACCTTTCTTGGTACGGCCGGTGGATGCGGCCTTCTCCCCGAGAACGGGGAAGTGGAGGAATTCATGATTCAGAAGGTTACCGAACTGGATGAAAAAAAGATTTCCGAGCTGACCACAGGCATCGAGATAATGACCGAAACCCGGGCACAAGAGTTTGCGGACTACATTACTGCACGTATTGCAGAAATTGTAAGCAAGTATGAATCGAAATAAACCATGATGCTTTGTATAGGTTACTAATAGGAGGCAGGAGTTATGCAGGAGATGGAAAATCTGATTGAATCCTGGCAGGATACCAACGGGATGAAAAACGTATTCATCAGGCTCAAAGACTTTCTGGGGACTCAACAGGAAGCCAACCTTTCATTCAATGCCCGACCGGGGGTCAGTTACTCACTTCGTGCGGTACATCCGGACCAGAAAGATCGATCCTTGTATGTGATGGCAGATGTGGTGGACGATGACCCGGATGACCGGTGGTTGTCGGTGTGTTTTTTTGGAGACATGATTACAGACCCCGAAGAAAAAGGGGACTTGATTCCCGGCGGTTTGCTGGGTGAGGATGGCTACTGCTTCGACATAACCGAACCAGACGACAAGCTGACAGCGTATGTGGAAGCCAGGATCGAGGAGGCGTATCACAGCGCAGGAGGATAGAGTCGATTCTGACGAATTGAAATTGTTTCTTACCCCAGGCCATTCAAGTTGCGACCATTCAAAATGGTCTCAACGCAATTCAGACCGGGGAGTATTATGAACTTACCGGTAATTGGACGATTTCCTCAAAGTGTGGCTTTAATAAAAAAAAGGGCATTATATTGACATCAACCATTAAGACAGACCAACGCCAGAGAAAGGATTATGCGATGTATCACCGAAAAATAGGGCATTAACGGCAAACAGTATAATTGCAGGTTTCATTTCTCCCATTCATTTTTACTCCCGCAAAAGGCAACCAACCCTCCGTTCATTTTCGACTAAAACGAACGCATACGGGGGAGGCTGATGTAAAATGGTAATTTTTTAGAGTCTTTACCTATCTGCCTGCCCTGTTAAACCTTTTTATATCTAACCGGATATTGCTGTACCAAATATAAAATATGCAGTTGACAATATTTTCAGCTTAACTGTTGCTTTTTATTGAAAATAGGAGTAAAGTTCATCTGTTTTTCATAAATCCAGGGTATCTCTGAGTGAAATATGGAAAGATGAAAATTTTCAATAAAAAAAAGCAGTTTGTCGCTGATGATGAAAATTTTATCACTCTGGTACAGGTGCTGCAAGAAGATGATAAAATTCGAAGTAAAGTCGAGCCGATTCTTTCCATGAATCCATTTAACAGAAAATCCGCTTTAAATACATGGCTGGAACAACTCAAATTGCAACAGGCACCGGAAAAATTTATGGCTTTGCTTTCCTGCCTGCTTGATGATGATATTGCAAAGAGACTTCTTCAGGTACTCAAGGAGTGATTTTTGGACGAGAAGATTAACGGGCAAAAGAGTATTGCCGGGCACATTATCGACGGTTCAATCACCATTGATTCCGTGTCTGATTTTGAAAGCATGCTCGGTCTTTTTCCTGACAATCCGGCTCTTTTTAATGCTTTTGGCGATTTGCTGGTTAAAAAAAAGTCCTATAAAGCGGCTGCCAGAGCATATGGAAGAGCGGCCGGTCTTTTTTTTGATTCCGGCATGATGTTCCCTGCCATACTATCTAAAGTTCTCCAGTGGCGCATAATCAAGCCCACCCTTCATGAAGTTCGTCCTTTTTTTGCCAATCTTCAAAGGACCCACTTTAGCCCTTCGTTATTAAAAAATTTTTTTAAAAGCCTGTCATTTCCAGAGATGGTTTCCATCACAAACCGTTTAATAAAAGTTCGCCTGCCTTCCGGTGACGTTTTTAAAAAGATAGGGGATGTTGAAAATTATCTTTATTTTATTGCATCCGGCACCCTGAAAGAAACGACCTACCAGCCATTAAGCAGGGATGAAAAAAAACACAGAAAATCAATTGTTTACCTGTCGGCAAACGATATTGTGGGTGATATTTATCCTTTTGAAGAGGAAAAATTGTCTCAATCCTACACGGAGGCGGTTACCTCCGTGGAGATGGGGAAAATATCAAAAAAGGGTCTAATCACGGTTTGCACCAGATATCCCAATGTGGCGCATTCCATAATTAAACTGTTTAAAGACCGCAAGGCAAGCAGGAAAAAATCCTCCCGGTCGGCCAGAAAGTCCAGCCGTCATTCTTTGCCTTTAAAAATGAAGTTAAAAATCCGGCCCAAAGAAGCGGGTTATCCCCCGTTTATTCTTGACGGTTTTTCCCGGGACATCTCGGTGGGGGGAGTTTGTGTCGTTTTGGATGCCAAACATAAGAATGTTGTACCTATAGCAAAGAACATTCAAGACGCAGGGGTAACCATTTACATACCCGGCGGAGGGTTTACCCTCAACGTTTCAGGTACGGTTGTATGGAGCAGGGGAGTGATCAGCAAAGGTAAGAAAACTCTGGCCCTGGGAATTAAATTTAAAGGGATGACTCCGAAAGTTAGCGGTTTGCTGGTGGTTTTTGCCGATATGCTGTATAAGATTTAATAATTTTCATAGTCAAACTTGGCTTCAAGTTCCTGCTTTTTCCCTTCGGTCAGTTTGCCGATATCCACCAGCAGATCTCCGATACCGGCTTCACGGAGTAGATCAATTTTCATAATGTCTTCAGACCGTTTGGTGGTGACATTAAAAAAAGTATATTCAAGGGTAAGGTATGATTTTTTCAGCAGGTCAAAATCTATGCTATTATTTATTGAGTAAAAAATGATATGATAGCTTGAAACAAAGTAGCCCAGGACAAGAAAAAGGCCGATGAAAATGTAGCTTTTTATTCTCTTTAGCAATGTTTATTCCCTTACTGTTAAGCTAAGATTTCCAAACGTTCCCTTTTGGCTCCCGTCAGTGGCGGGAAACGATTGAAAACCGTCTCTAAGGTTTGGGGTGTCATTCCGATCAGGCGGGAGTATAACCGGACCATTTGGTAAAAGAAAAATATTTTCTTATTATGAAACTAATTTTATATAAGCCGGTCATTTTTCTGCTATAGTTGTTGGGTTAAATGCCGATATAATCCTATAGATAAGCATTTTATTTTTATTTTAGCAATTTTCATGGTTATAGTCAACAGCAATGCGTCTGATCGTTGAAAACCCGTATTGCGGGAGGCAAAACGATTGGCTTCGGCATATGACAGGCAAAGTCCATATGAACAAGGGCCGATGAAAAGCCATAATGTTTTACATAGATAAATATATGTGATATTGAGGTGTTAATGGATTCGTTAAAAGCAAAAATTGCTTTTAAACTTAGCAGCAGTTCACCTTGGTGGTCGGAGAACTTCGATATGAAAAACCTGATTAAAAACCGTGTAAGTGTGGCAGATTCCATGATTGTGGTGGGAATTTTGCTCGCTGCAGTATACTGGGCCATTGAAGCTGTTTTAAATCTTTTTACCACACGTAAAGTTGACATTTTTTATCAGCTGTTTCCCACCCAGGTAGATGAGATCTGGCCGCGGATAGTCGTATTATGCCTGTTTGTGATTTTTGGCTCCCACGTTCGTTTTACCATAAATGAACGAAAAAAAGCCGAACAAGCGTTGACGGTCAGTGAAAAAAAGTACCGCAACATTTTAGAGAGCATTGAAGAGGGTTATTTTGAGGTTGATCTAAAGGGTAATTTTACTTTTTTTAACGATTCAGTTAGCAGGATACTGGGTTATTCAAGAGAAGAATTAATGGGCATGAACAACCGGGCATTTACGTCCCCTGATGCGGCAAAGGAAATGTTTCAGGTCTTTAACAAGGTGTATCATTCAGGAAATACCGCCAATATTGCAGAGTATGAAGTCATCAACAAAGACGGCAGCATAAAGTATGTTGAGTTTTCCGTTTCCCGCATGCAAGTCAAGGAAAGCCTCCCGACAGGTTTCAGAGGGGTCGCCCGCGATGTGACCGAGCAATTAAAAGCGGAAAAAGAAAGAAGGAAACTGCAAAAAGAACTGCTTAGCGCAAGGGCTGCAACCATTCTGGGCCTCGCAAAGCTGGCGGAATACAGGGATAAAGGAACAGGCGCACATCTTGAAAGAATAAGGGAATATGCAAAGATAATTGCTTTGGAAATGGCCGGACTGCGGCCCTATAAAGGCTATATTACCGAAAAATACATCGGGGATATCTATCAGTCGTCCATTCTTCACGATATAGGAAAAGTCGGCATACAGGATTCGGTGCTGTTGAAACCCGGTAAGCTCAGTGCCGAAGAGTTCGAAATAATAAAGAAACATACGGTGCTGGGTGGCGATGCGTTGGCCGAAATTGAATCTCAGACCGAAGGCCGCTCGTTTCTTATTCTGGGCAAGGAGATTGCCTATCACCATCATGAGAAATGGGATGGAACCGGATACCCAAAAGGCCTTAAGGGTCAGGATATTCCTCTTTCAGCCAGAATAGTTGCCATTGCTGATGTTTATGATGCCCTGACCACCAAACGATTTTACAAAGAGGCTTTTACCCATAAAAAATCGAGGGAAATTATTATCAGCCTGAAAGGGAGTCATTTTGATCCGGATATAGTGGATGCTTTCCTGGCCAATGAAAAAATATTCAGCAGGATATGTACGGAAAGGCGAACGGAAGAGATGGCCCTTCCGGAACAGCCGGAAGAGATGTCCGTGCATTAGCGCCCATTAGAAAACGCTTCTTAAAGAGTAAAGAAATACCCCTCTCGGAACAACCTGAACAGATTTTGCTGCAATAGACATTTGACAGCATCATAACGACCATTTGTGGTTCATTTCAGTCGGCAGGTGGCTTTTATATCGCAAGCTTGCGCCATACAAAGTATTTTCCCTATTTCCCCACTTTTTTCAACTAATAAATGAATCTTTATTCAGCGGTTTCTATATATCCCTTCAATAGTTTTAAATAATATTTTTATGAGGTCGATGCAATATATAATTTTATAACTTATAGATTTTTAAATCAAAATTAAATATTCAAATTATTGTTTCCCGTCAAGGAATTTACTTGACAGGCAAATAACCTTTCTGATAAATGAATGAATATTCATTCATATAACGAGCCAGTTTCAAAACCTTTCAGCCCGAAGTCTGCGCTTATCTGTCCAAGGTCAAGGAGGGTGATCCGCCTGAGGCGGATTAACCACAGGAATACATGTAGTATTTCGCGGATTAAAATGTTAGCCTGACACAGAGATTGGGCAGATAAGCGTAGACTTCGAAATGGGACGTTTTGAAACTGGCTCTATCGTTAATAATTTATCCAGGAGGCTATTATGAATAGAAAAATCAGATCGGCCGCGGTTATCGGTTCAGGAGTGATGGGGGGAGGAATAGCTGCCCTCTTGGCCGGAGCCGGCGTTAAGACTTTATTACTGGACATCGTTCCCTTTGATTTGAAAGATGATGAGAAGAATGACCCTGCCGCACGCAACCGGATCGCAAAAGCCGGACTTGACACGGTTCTTATGTCTATGCCGTCTCTTCTTATGCAGAAAAAGGATGTCGATCTCATTTCCATCGGCAACCTTGAAGATGATTTTGCTAAACTGGCGGATTGTGACTGGATTGTGGAAGTGGTGGTTGAGAACCTGAAGATCAAAAAAGACCTTTTCCAACGGATCGAAACGGTAAGAAAAAAAGGTACCATTGTCTCTTCCAACACATCCGGGATTCCTTTGAAGGCGATGTCGGAAGGCTTGAGCTCTGAGTTCCGTCAGCATTTTCTGGGCACTCATTTTTTTAACCCTGTTAGGTATATGAAGCTGCTTGAGATTATTGCAGGAGAGGAAACACTGCCTGAAATCGTTGAATTCATGGCCGATTACGGGGAAAGGATTCTTGGTAAGGGGATTGTGTGGGCCAAGGATACCCCGAACTTTGTGGGAAACAGAATCGGTGTTCAGGGGATTACAAAGGCAATGCAGCTTATGCTTGAGGATGGGCTCACCATCCCGGAAGTGGATGCGCTGTTCGGACCGGCCATGGGAAGGCCGAAAACAGCCATGTTTAAAACTACCGACCTGGTCGGTCTCGATACCATGGGGCATGTGGCGAAAAATACCTATGATCTGGTGAAAGATGACGAGGCCAGGGAAAGCTTTGTTATACCGGAATTCGTGGATAAAATGATTGAAACAAACCTGCTGGGTAAAAAAACACAAAGCGGGTTTTATAAAACGGATCTGACGCCTGAATGGAAAAAAATTCGTAAAGTGATAAATCCTGCCACCCTTGAATATGCGGAATATGAACCGCCTGATTTTCCCTGCCTTGCCGAGGCAAAAAAGGCGGCTACACTTCCCGACAAAATAAAGGCCATTTTGTACGGTGAGGATAAGGGAGCAAAATTTGCTTGGAAAGCGGTTGCCAACAATCTGATCTATGCCGCCAATAGGATACCCGAAATTTCAGATACCATTGTTGATATCGACAATGCCATGAAGTGGGGATTCAACTTTGAAATGGGGCCTTTTGAGGCCTGGGATGTCATCGGTGTGAAAGAATCTGTGGAAAGGATGAAAAAAGAAGGTTTAACAGTACCGCAACTGGTTACCGGGATGCTTGAATCCGGTGGCACATCTTTTTACAAGTCTGAAAACGGCAAGGTTTTCTTTTATGATTTTAAGTCAAATGACTACCGGGAACAGGTGGTAAGTAAAAACATTATTTCTCTTAAAGCGCTCAGGGGTGCGGACAAGGTGGTCCGGACATGCAATTCGGCCTCTCTGATCGATATCGGAGACGGGGTTTTCTGCTGTGAATTCCACACCAAGATGAACGCGTTAAATGGTGAGATTATTGATTTTATAGGAGACGTACAAGACTATATTGACGAAAACGGCGTCGGCTTGGTTATCGGAAACCAGGCCGGTGGGATGCCGGGCGCTTTTTCAGCGGGTGCCGATCTGGCGTTTGTTCGGAATCTGGCAAAAGAGAAAAAATATGCTGAAATTGAGTCATTTTTACAAAAAGGCCAGTCAGGCATTCAAAAGGGAAGGTATGCCCCATTTCCGGTTGTGGCCGCACCATACGGGATGACCCTTGGGGGCGGATGTGAAACGTGCCTCGGCGCCGACAGGATTGTCGCGCATGCCGAGCTGTATATGGGTCTTGTGGAAATAGGTGTGGGTCTTCTTCCGGCGGGTGGCGGTTGCCTGAACCTGTGGAAAAAATTTATCAGTACCATACCGGAGGCAGTCACCGATGTCGATCTGGCAAAATTCTTTGTTCCGGCATTTATGGCCATCGCCATGGCCAAGGTTTCCATGTCTGCTGCGGAGGCAAGAGCCAACGGATTCTTAGGGCCGACGGACAGAATCGTATTTAACCGGGATTACCTGATCGGCGAGGCCAAAAAGGAAGTCTTAAAGATGGTTGATGAAGGTTATGCACCACCGGTCAAGAGAAAAATCAGGGTTTTTGGCGAATCGGCTCATGGAATGATTAATGCTGAGATCCTTAACATGGTGAGTGCAAAATTTGTCAGTGAATATGATGCATTTCTGGCCAAACGGATTGCCTATGTTTTAAGTGGCGGAGAGGTTCGGGCCAACAGCGAAGTGGACGAAGATGTTATCCTTAAGCTTGAAAGGGAGGCATTCATCGATTTTATTAAAGAAGAAAAAACGATTGCCAGAATTGATCATATATTAGAGACCGGTAAGCCGCTTAGAAACTAAGGAGGAAATGTCATGAAAGATGCATATATAGTAACATCAGTCAGAACCCCCGGGTGCAGAAGAAACAAGGGCGCATTTAAAGATACCAGACCGGAAGATCTTCTGTCTTTTATTTTATCTGCCGCTGTTGAAAAAACGGAAAACCTGGAAAAAAAAGATGTGGACGATGTCATGATCGGTTGTTCTTTTCCTGAAGCCGAGCAAGGTTTGAATATCGGAAGAATGGCAAGTCAGATTGCAGGTTTTCCCATTGAAGTTTCCGGTGCGACGGTAAACAGGTTCTGTTCGTCCGGGCTGGAAGCGATTTCTTTGTCATGTTTGCGGGTGATGGCAGGATGGTCTGATGTCACCATTGGTGGTGGAATAGAATCCATGACCTACGTTCCCATGGGGGGGTATCTTCCGAGGCCTCATCCTGAAATCACCAAGAAGTATGCCGACCTTTATTCTTCAATGGGAATTACGGCAGAGAATGTGGCTAATCGGTATAACATATCCAGGGAAGACCAGGATGAATTTGCCTATCATTCCCAGATGAAAGCATCCAAAGCCAAGGCGGAAAAGCTTTTTACCGAGATCGTACCGACTCCTGCAGCACGGTTCGTTCAGCAGGAGGATGGCACATACCGAAAAGAGACATTCCTGCAGGATTTTGATGACGGTATCCGGGAGTCAACCACAAAGGAGGGACTGGCGAATTTACGGGCGGTTTTTGCCGCCAACGGTTCCGTTACCGCAGGCAATTCCTCCCAGACTACAGATGGAGCTGCGGCAACCGTGATTATGTCCGAAGAGAAGGTAAAGGAACTGGGAGTAAAACCCATTGCAAAGTTGAAATATTATACCACCATCGGCTGTGAGCCTGATGAGATGGGTGTGGGACCCAGGTATGCCATTCCCAAACTGATGAACATGGCAGGAATGGAATTCAAGGACATCGGGTTGTTTGAAATAAATGAAGCCTTTGCTTCCCAGGCGCTGTACTGTATCAGAGAGCTTGGCTTAGACAATGATATGGACAAGATCAATATCCACGGCGGGGCGATTGCTCTGGGTCACCCCTTGGGATGCACAGGTGCAAAACTGTGTGCCACGCTTCTTGCCAACATGAAGGCAAAAGGGGTTAAATACGGTGTCGAATCCATGTGCATCGGCGGAGGAATGGGTGCGGCAGCACTTTTTGAACTTTGTGATTAACATCATTCATCACTGAATACGCAGAGATCACAGAGAATATTTTGTTTTATTAATTAAAGGTAGGGGGCGATCTCTGCTAATTTCGTCCGGGGAATAGCCCATCGCCCGCTGTGATCATTAACAATATTATTTGAGAGTTGACATACGGCAGCTATCTCGCTGAGATCAAATTTGAACCAGCCCCGGCAGACAGGATCCCACGGCGGCAATGATCGTCTCTGTCTGTATGGATTTAACGCAGAGGATAGGGGGCGGCTGCAAGATTTTAAACGAATTTGTTAATGATCACAGCGGGCGATGGGCTATTCCCCGGACGAATCGCTGACAATCATTAAAACGCAGACGGTTCACCAAAAAGTCTTTTAGGAGAAACTCTCCGATCCCTTAATTCGTTATCTCTGTGAGTTCAGTGTCCTTTGTGGTAAAGGCGTTTTTCCCTAACGGTCTTCAGCCTTAAACCTATCCACCTGAGTTATAGTTCAAACTTATTAAACTGTCCGGTTTCAAGGTCCACATGGACCATGGTCTTTCTTAAAAGATTTCCTCGTTTCAGAATGATTTTAAGCACTTCCATTGCCTGGAGTGTGGCCATAAAAGCTGGTGTCACCGCCGGCACACCAAGTATTGCTTCAGGGCTTTTTCGATTATTCTTCTCAGCCTGATCATCTCCATACAATGACTTCAAACCCGGATCGTCCGGGAAGATGGTCATCACCTGTCCTTCAAAGCCTGCCACAGCGCCGTGTACCATTGGAATTTTCAGCCTTTTGGCCGACTCTTCCACAACGAACCTGTCTGAAATATTATCGAGTGCATCCACCACCACATCGACGCCGTCCAGTATTTGATCGACATTGGAAGTGTCGATGTTCACCATAAGGGGGGAAACAATCACACCGGGATTAATATATCCTATAATACGGGCGGCTGTTTCGGACTTGGAAAGTTCTATGGATTCCGTGCTGGATAATGCCTGGCGATTTAAGTTTGTTTCATCAAAAACATCCCCATCGCTGATGACCAGATGACCGATTCCAAGTCTTGACAGGGATAAAATCAACTGTCCCCCAAGGCCGCCGGCTCCAATTACGGCCACCTTCGATTTTGCCAGAATGATTTGTTCCTTGAGAGTAATTGCCTCCCTGTTGCGAAGATAACGATAAGGATATATCCTCAGGTTCATGGCTTCCAGATAAATGTCATGAATGCTGCAACGACATTTATCCGCCAGTTTTAACGCTTGATTGTCTTCCATGACCTGGGCCAGCCGTCCTGCCGGGTCGGTAACTTCTATAGAATACTCTTGAATGAGTTCGGCCAGTCTGGTTTTATTATTTGTATTCATTTTTATTCAGTTTTAGAACTATATTTTTCGGGCGTGGATTCTCTATTTTTTACGAAACCGCTTGAATTACTTATGGTACATTTAGGCTTAAACCGTCAAGAGTATTTTTTGATAAACGACTATCAAAAAACGATTTTAAGCAGATTTTGAAGTTTGCTGGCTTTCGACTATTGGATTGAAAACAACCCTGGAAAACAGGAGGTGATAAAAAAATAGCAACCAATATTTTTGGGTGATTTTCCCAGTAAACCTGATATGATTGTTTTAATATTTTCATTGTATTATGGTTTGGCTCATTTCCCGGTTGGTTGCGGGTAATTAAGGCAAAATGAATGAGTGATCTTCCATTGAACGGGTGTGAGACGAAAAGGTACCAGAGGGCAAGAGTTGGGGTGATGCGTTAGGTAACAGTCGCACAACAATGTTGTTGAATGACAAAGGACTGCATATTTCGAAAGGAATATTTTCCCTAGTTTAACTTCGTGCGCGAATATATCAAAGTATTCTCCGGATTTTTGCTTTAATAACAAGGAAAGATTTTACATTTTTTACAAAATATTTAATGAATCGGAGGGTTAAGAATGACCACCATTCTTGAGATCAAAAAATTAAAAAAGAATTACGGTGAACTGACCGCGGTCAATGAGGTTAGTTTTACCATCAGGCGGGGGATCTGTTTTGGACTGCTCGGACCCAATGGGGCAGGAAAAACAACCGCCCTGGAAGTGATCGAAGGAATCCTTCCCCCCACATCCGGTGAGATTTTGTACAAAGATAAACCGCGTTTTCGCTCTTTTAAAGAAGAGGTGGGAATCCAGTTCCAGCAGACCTCATTGCTCGCCTATCTGACGGTTCATGAGACGCTGAAGACCTTTGGTACTCTTTATTCCCGGAAAGACAACCTTGATAAAATTATAGAGATGTGCCACCTGCAGGATATTCTGGACCAGAAGAATGATAAAGTGTCCGGCGGCCAGAAGCAGCGGCTGTTGATTGCCATCGCTTTAGTCAATAACCCGGAGTTGATATTTCTGGATGAACCGTCCACCGGGCTGGATCCCCAGGCCAGGCATAACCTGTGGGAAATCGTGAAAACCATCAAGACCCAGGGAAAAACAGTGGTACTGACCACACACTATATGGAGGAGGCTGAATACCTGTGTGATGAAATCGCAATTCTGGACCACGGAGAAATCATTGCCCATGGCAGTCCCCAGGAATTGATAAAAACCTATTGTAAATCCTCATCTGTTTTACTCCCGATGAAGGATATTGAATCCAGGATTTCCGATTTGCCATATGCCTATCAAATCGTAGATGGTCTGGTTGAAATTCAGGTGGATGATATCAAGGAATGTTTTAATACAATGATGAAAAAAAACATCCCCTTTAAAAATGTCAGGGTGTATACTCCCAATCTTGAAGATGTATTTCTGACTTTGACGGGTCGTAAGTTAAGAGAGTAATATAAATTTGATGGCGTCGCAAAAAGGTATTTTTCACCACTGAGCTCACTGAGAACACAGAGAATATTATTTTTTGTTAATTAATTATCTCTATGCCCTCCGTGTTCTCAGTGGTAAGTATGATTTCTTACAAAGCCATCAATTTTGTATTCTTGCAGGTAATAGAATATGAATGTCACACGTATTTTAGCGATTTTAAAAGCGAGCAATTACGAATTTTTTCGGGATAAAGGCTTACTGGGATGGAACCTGCTTTTTCCGTTTTTGATCGTGGTTGGGTTTGGCCTGATCTTTGGAGGGGGAAATCGGCCAGATTATAAGGTCGGTGTTTTTCCCTATACAGCAGAAAATGTCATCCAAGCGGAATTAAACCTGCCGGAAGAATTTAAAAATGAAGCATCCATTGAATTTATCGCATTTCCAAATTTTGAAATTGGATTGGATAAGCTAAATCACCATAAAATCGATATGCTGGTAAATCTGAAATCCGAGGAATTCCAATACTGGGTGAGCAGTTCCTCTCCCAAAGGGTATATTGTTGAAAAATTGTATTATTCCAGCCTCATTCCGCAAAATATGAAACAACTGGGTAAAAAGCAGGTGATTCAGGGAAAAGAAATTCGTTATATTGATTTTTTGTTTCCCGGAATTCTGGCCATGAATATGATGTTCAGTGCCCTTTTCGGAGTGGGGTATATTATCGTGCGTTATCGGAAAAACGGGGTTTTAAAACGCTTAAAGGCCACGCCGCTAACCGCCCTGGAATATCTCACCGCTCAAACTATTTCCCGTTTGATTATACTGACATTTATGGTTGTTATCATCTGGATCGGATGCGACCTGATATTTTCATTTAATGTGGAGGGGTCTTATTTTGATTTGGTCATTGTTTTTTTGACCGGAGGCTTTTCGCTGATTTCCCTGGGAGTGATTGTCGCCTCCCGTGGCACCAATGAAGAGTTGACATCAGGGATTCTTAACTTTCTGACCTGGCCCATGATGTTTTTATCTGAAGTCTGGTTTTCCATTGAAGGTGCGCCGCAGTGGTTAAAAATGTTTGCCAATATTTTCCCCCTGACCCACCTGCTGCGTGCCGCACGCAAAATTATGAATGACGGCCAAAGGCTTTTTGATGTGATCCCGGAGATATCCATCCTGTTGATAATGACTGCGGTATTTTTAGCCATTGGTGCATCACTGTTTTCATGGAGAAAGTAGGAAAAAATAAGCTTAAGAACATTTTTATACTGTTTCTTATGTGGTTCAAGATAACCGCATTTGGAAATAGTGCTACCTTAAACCCCTCCTCTTAAACTGATTTTATTTTTCCAAATGCGGTTACCCCGTCATGTCTTTTATCTTTGATTGACAATATGGACAAAAGCTGTTTAGTTAGTGTCGATCCATAAATAGACAAATTTACTACTGAACGACAGGTCAAAATAAGATGCCGGTTCAGAATAGTACAAAGTCGGGATCGAATTCGTTCCGAAAATGAGCATATGCTCAAAAT
>JAXHVO010000029.1 GCA_034189135.1 Thermodesulfobacteriota bacterium
GGTAGCCAAGATTTGATTTACTACTGGCTGCCATCATTTTGAACGGTAGTAATTTAATGAACGAACATAACCAACCGGCTGGCTCGTAAAACCATGACTTTTCGTTCAGGCACTAACTAAACCACTTTGTAACTGTTGAAACAGGAACAACAAAAGCGGCACCCATTCCGATACCAACCAGGATACCAAAATATGTATAAAGATGCCACGGCGTATTTATACCAAAACTTAAACCGTAGCCGAGCGCAACAAACAGGGCGCTGATTGCTATAATGAATCGCGGTCCATACCTGTCGGCTAACCGTCCCGTGATAATGGAAAATATTCCGTGAATTACCATGTAAACAAAAACAACTCCGGTTGTTATTGCTCTACTCCAGCCAAGACTCATCGACACAGGCTTCACAAATACTCCAAAGGAATAATATGTGCCATAAAGGATGAATACCAGTAAGAAGCCCGTTATCACCACGATCCAGCTCTGGATAATACTATTTCTATCCGCTTCTTCAATAGCGGCGTGGCTGAAGTGATTTCTATCTGTGATAGGCATCTGTGTTTCCTTGCTCTATTATTTATATATCCTGATCATCTCAAAGCTGCGAATAACTCCAAAGCCGCCCGCATGACAAGGCGCGAGGAGGGCGAATAGCCAGCCTATTTAACCGACGAGCAACGCAGTCATGCGGGATGAATCGGCTCAATAAAATGTGAAGTTATTTTTGAGCAAGCCCTCAGGGTGTAGCTTCGCAACATGGACAGGGCCTGGACGCTCTCAACCGGATCGTTGAAAACCGGGAAGGAATTGATTGCTTTTAACTGATCGATATGGCGCCTTTCCGCAAAAAAGCTGAGCCCTATCGGTTTTTTTGCCGCATAACTTATCTTTTTGAAAAGATCCAGCAACTTATCCGGCGTAGCGATCTCTTCTCCAAGCATTTTGGACATTTCCGGCCCATACGCAAAAGACAGCGCCATACCGTCGATATCATCCAAAGCCAGACATTGTTCCAGAGCAAAGATTAAAGCCTCAATACTGTGAATATCACCAAAATCCATCGGATTTGACATGCGGATTACGCCGCCGCGGCGAAAGCTTTCTATCTTTCGAATAAGTGTTTCCGGGAGCGCCGGACACTTAAAACCATACTTATCGCATGCGTCTCCCAGGATGACCGAGAAGCCTCCAGAAAGAGATATGGCCACCAGACGGTCACCTTTAAGCGGTGGCAGGCGAAGCGCCTTTGCACAGACCGTCATTTCGTGAATGCTTTGTACTTGAATGATTCCTGCCTGCTTAATGGCGCCTCTTACAACACGATCATCGTTTGACAGCGCTGCCGTATGTGATTTGGCAACTTCAGATGCCGTACGGCTTACATTTGATTTAAGCATAACGATCGGTTTTGAGGATCTTTTGGCTATACGCATTAATCTCCTGCCGTTATCAATACTCTCCAGATATAGATGGATTTGCTCAGTATCTTCGTCATCAATCAGATACTTAATGAGGTCTATCTCATCCATGTCCAGTTTGTTGCCGGCACTGATGACCTTTGCAAAACCGATATGTTCGTCTGAAAAATAGTGAGCGGTTTGGTTGGCGACACCGCCGCTTTGAACGATCAGGCTTACAGGGCCTTTTTTGAAATTATGCGTATTTATCGGATTAAAAGGCGTGCAAAGCCCGGATTCCGTGTTGATAACCCCAATGCAGTTGGGACCGATAAAACGGATATTGTGTCGCTTTGCTGTTTGGAGAAGATCTTTTTCAACAGAATTGTTTGTTTCCTGAAATTCCCGATATCCACCGGTGGAGATAACCGCATGGCGGATGCTCTTGCGGCCACAGATATTCAGTGTTTTTGCAACCTGATTGGCCGGAACAAGAATCACGGCAAGATCAATACTTTTAGGTAAAACCTCTGGATCGGTGATAATATCCCTGCTGCACACCGTTCCCCGGTTTTTTCCTACAGGATAAATCTTACCTTCGAACCCCATTTCCAGGCAATTGGAAACGATGTTTTTTGCCAGGTTTTGCGGTTGACTGCTCACTCCGAAAACCACTATACTTGAAGGATAAAAGAACTGTCTCATCTTTATCAAATTGTTCCGGTTGTCTTATTAAACCCCAACCTGTCTGATATTCTTTTTGCCGCCTTTACAGCCATTTTACCGAATTTAGCCTTATCTTTCGATCTGAAAGTGAATATAGGGGCTGCAATGCCGATACAACCCACCAGTTCACCGCGAAAGCTAAAGATAGGCGCGGCGATTCTGCGAACGCCCATTCTCAGCTCCTGGTTTTCAAAGGCATAACCATCTTTTTGAACCAGTGGCAGGTTATCTTCCAATTCGCTCAAATTGGTAATAGTATGCTCTGTTACAGCCGGAAGACCAATTTTATTCAGAACGTTTCTTCTTTTCACGGAATCCATATGTGCCAGATAAACCTTGCCGACGCCAACGGCATGGAAATACGGATAAACGCTTCCCACCCGTGAATACAAATTAACCCCTTCGCTTCCCTCGATTCGTTCCAGCAGGATGAGCTGGTCACGATCAAGGGTGGACAGCTCAATGGTTTTTCTTGTTTTTTGAGAGAGATCTTCCATAAATGGCCAAGCTACGGAGCGAAGGTTGATTTTATCTTGCATCTGGTTACTTAGGTATAAAAGTTTCATACCCAGCCGGTAATGGCCCCTTTGTTCAGCCCTGTCCAGGATTCCCCTGTCGCACAGCGTGTTCAGAATCCTGACAAGAGATTGCCGTGGGATTCGGACTTTGCCCATTATTTCAGAGAGGGTAAGGTCTCTCTCACTGACAGCCATAAGCTCGATTACATCCAACGCCCGTTCGACTGCAGGGGCTTTTTTTTGGTTGACTTTCATAATATTATACCATATATGAGAAATGAAATACCTAATATGGTATATTGCAGGGAGGTGTCAAGGGAAAAAAGAAGGAGATTGTCTCGATATTGGTGAACCTCTGGCTGATAATCAAGTATTTCCTGCTACTTTTAAGTTTCTTGTTTTACATTGAAATTAAAAAGGTTTGTTAAATGGATGGCGGTGCCAGTGTAATTTAGCCCTTATAGGGCTTTATGCAAGCCACCGGCTTGGCCGGTTGACTTATAACAAAAACAAACAGTTGTGAAATTTCAGTTGAATGGTAGCACTCGAACATATGAAAATTTTGCTTCCAAATAGTAAAAATATACATTTATAAAAAGAGAGAAATTAAAGTTCTAAAACGCTTGTAGCGGAATTTAAGAGGAGGAGCTGAAATGACAAACAATTACAGAGATTTTGGCGAGTCTTCAGTGGTCGATAACCAGCGCAAACTATCACAATTTGACAATATCACAGAGGAACTCATTCTAACAGCAATCGATAACATCTATGACAGCGTTATTCTCATAAACACTGACGGAATCATTCAGTTCATGAGCAAAAATTATGAGGATAGATTTATGACATCAAGGAAAAAGGCTATTGGACAGCACATTACTACACTCATTCCAGATGCCCGCCTTCCTAGAGTCTTAGAAACCGGGAAAGCGGAGATAGATTTTGCTGCTAAAATAAACGGCAGATTTCGGATTATCTCCCGGATTCCTTTGAAAAGGAAGGGGCAGGTAATCGGTGCGCTCGGGAAAGTGATGTTTTGGAAAAGAGAGAAGATTTTGGATTTCTATAACTATTGGAAGGTGTCTCAGCCCAAGGCAGAAAGGCATTCCCTTTATGATTTTTCTTCGTATGATATTGAATTAGCTGACATAATTGGTAAATCAGCTGAAATTAAACGTTCCAAATCTGTAGCTGCTCTGGCGGCCCAAAACGATTGCAGCGTCTTGATAGAGGGTGAGTCCGGCACCGGTAAAGAATTATTTGCTAAGGCTATTCATCGGATAAGCCGCCGAAGGGAAAATGCCTTTGTCTGCGTCAACTGCGCAAGCATACCCCACGAACTTTTCGAATCCGAACTTTTTGGATATAAGCCAGGAGCCTTTACAGGCGCTTCTATGAAGGGAAAAATCGGAAAGTTTGAGGCAGCTCACAAGGGCACGATTTTCCTCGATGAGATCGGCGACCTGGATCTGAGTATTCAGTCAAAACTATTACGAACGCTTCAGGAAAAGGAAATTGAGAAGATCGGCACCCGGCATCCGATAAAGATAGATTTCAGGGTAATCTGTGCCACGAACCAAAAGATCAAACAGCAGGTTCAAAAAGGATTATTTAGGTTAGACCTTTACCACCGAATAAACGAGTTTGAGATCGAACTTCCTCCACTGCGTACCATCAAAGAGGACATTCCTCTTCTTGTCGACTATTTCATGAATATCCTGAGGGAGGAGGCCCGGAACAAGAGAAATGTGATCTCGGTATCTAAAGATGTCTCATGCATGCTGCAGAATTATGACTGGAAGGGCAACATTCGGGAACTTAAAAATGTCATTCAGAGAGCGTTTGTTTTCTGCATGGGCTCTCAAATCGAAATAGAGGATCTTCCTCCAAACTTTATTAAAACTGTTTCGGACTCTGTTTCGAATAAATTTTCCTCCAAGAAGCCGATTCTTTCACTAAAGTGTGTTACTGAACTGGCCGAAAAGCAGGCGATCATCGATACTTTAAGGCTTACCGGAAACAACAAGGTAAAGGCCGCAAGGTTATTAGATATTCACCGTACAAGTCTCTATCAGAAGTTAAAAAAATATGGTCTTGACAAACCAGAGCCTACCCGGAATTAAAGTCGTTCAGCCATTTGGTGAAATGCTCCTGCTGGTGTCGTGAAAAATCGACATGTATTAGATTGGCAGCAGCTCTCCTGTAAAATCGATTTTTCTTATTAAACTATGTAGTTATAGAAACAGTTAAAAACCATCTGTGGAATTTTATCTACATTTTACGTTGGTATTGAATTTCTTTCTTCACAGCTTTCAAACAGCCGTATTATTAGCATTTTCAAAAGGATGAAAGTTGATCCCCTCTTTTTCAAATCGCTGGCATTCTTCTTGCAGCATATTCTTACATTAGTTGGCTGATCTGCGAATTTGGCGACCTATTGCAGTGACCAAAAGAGATTTAAACATTTTAAGTATAGGCGTTGGCATTTGGTATGTGGAACAGTCCAATTTCAGCGTTATTAACGCAATAAACCCAAGCATTTAAACGCAGGGAAAACACCAAAAGGAGGAGAAATGATTAAACAATTTTCATGGAAAAAAATAGTTGGCTTGTTGGGCGTCCTTATTTTGGCGGTATTTGCAGGACAGATTGTTTTTAATGGAGAAGCGGTAGCTGCAGAGAAACAAAAATACAAGAAGGTAACTCTTGTCATAAACACCTGTACGGGTAGGGGAACGGACGCATATTTGTGGGGAAAGAAAATTGCTGAGTTGACCAAGAAGTATACTGACGGGAGAGTGAGAGTTAAAGTTTTTGCAAGAGGGGAAGTATACAAGACATATCATGATATATCAAAGGCCCTTTTCAGCGGGGGCAGCGATATGATGATCAATGTTCATTCAAGTTTTGTCACTGCCGGCGTTAAAAAATATGGGATCTTTGCCGTACCCGGCCTGCTTGTTCCATCGCCTGAAGAAAAATTTTTTGGTGAACGTGTTAGCCGTTTCTGGAAAGATCCTAAAGGGGGTGGTGTGCTCCGGCGTGAATGTGAGGCAAAAGGCGTGAAGCTGATCGGTGACATGGCTGAGACATTTCCCGTTGTCCTTTTTTTCAAAAAGTCTTGTAGGATGGATGAAGTTAAGGGGCTCAAACTTCGTGTGGCTGCGAGCAAGGGTTACAGGCTCGTCATGGAACATCTGGGAATTGTTGCTGTGCCGGTCCCATATGCCGATACTTATACCGGCCTGCAGCAGGGATTAATTGATGGTGCCGTTACCGGTACACAATATTATAATCACGGGAAGTGGTATGAGGTTTGTCCCTATGTAATGGAAATGCCCATCAATACAATTACACTTACGTTTGCTGCTAATTTAAAAAAATGGAACAGCCTCAGTAAGCAACTCAGAGATCTCCTTGAAAAGGTGGTAGCTCCTGAAGCCCATCAGTATGTTACCGAACTGATTGATAATAAAATGTCGACTATGAAAGGCGAATTAGAGGGAAAAGGCGTTACATTTTATAGATGGTCTGATGAGGAGAGCAAGGCACTGGATAACTGGTATCCCCAATGCTGGAACCAGTTCCGTAGCGACTATGGTGACACCCTTGTTGATGCGGCCATGCGAGCGAGGAATCTTCGTTAAGCAAGAGAAGTCGGGGGTTATCGGAAAGGGCGTGTGTATGGCTCTGAGTTGCCGGATGAATTTGATCGTCGGTCTGTCGATGACGCGATCCGGAACTGATACGGAAACCGTTTAATGTTCTTTAGCGTAGTAGCTAAAAGGGGGGAGCCTTGGAAAACCGATTTGTTTCAATTATAGACAGGTATGAAAAGTGGCTTAGAAGTATCGGAAAGGTCGTTGACACCCTATCCGCATATTTATTTTTAGCGGTCACCCTTTTTGTGGTTATTGAAGTATTCTGCCGCTACTTTTTTAAAAGCCCGCACGACTGGTCCGACATCATGGTTGTTTACACTGTTTTGTTTGTCGTCTTTCTTAACATCGGTGCGGTAGAAGAGGAGGAAAGACATATATGCCTGGATCTAGTCAATCTAAAACTCCGTGACAAATGGAAGCGCAGAACGGATATGTTCAATTGTCTGGTTTCTTTTTCGGCATGCGGTATCATGGCATATTTTGTTTTTAACAACTTTATCTATCTTGTTCGTGCCGGCGGTGGTTATGAGACAAGCATACCGATGCCGGACTGGCCACCATCTCTTGCCATGCTCATGGGTATGATAATGGGTATGATCGTGAGCCTGGGAAAACTGTTTAGACTGGTTTTAGACAGGCCGGTCGGCAAAGATTGACATGGAATAGATGCGGCAATTCAGTTAAGGAGAAAATAGATGGAATATTCTTTGGTTATAGGCATTGGTCTGATTATTGTAGCTTTTAGCACAGGAGCTCCCATGTTTGCAGCCATGACCTTGGGGACTACAGTGCTTTTTATCAGCTATGCGCAATTACCGGGTCTGAGTATGGCTCAACAGGCGATAAGTTCGATAAGCAGTTTTACCCTGGTTGCCATACCCCTTTTTATCCTGCTTGGAAATATTATGGCAAGGTCTGGCGCAGCAGCCGCCCTGTTTGATCTGGTAAGGGTTTTTCTCGGACATTTAAGGGCGGGACTGGGAATGGTGACTGTATGGGTGGCGGCGTTGTTTGGCACCATGTGTGGTTCCGGGGTGGCCACGGCTGTGGCTGTAAGCAGCATTGTGGTTCCGGAAATGACAAAATCAGGTTATAAACGGGAGGAATGCGCTGCAATTTGCGGGGCTTCGGGACCGCTGGGTCTGCTTATTCCGCCAAGCGTGGGTGCCATCATTCTGGCGGAGATTCTTGAAGTGCCGGTTGGAAAGGTCTTTGCAGCTGGTGTTTTTCCCGGTATTTTGACCGCAGCTTTGCTCTCCATTGTCTGCTACATCAAGAATCGTAACAACCTCGATATTAAGATTGAACGTGAGCATACATGGAAGGAACGGAGAGTCGCGATTTGGCGGTCCTTACCGACCCTGCTGATCCCAATGTCCCTTTTTGGTGTGATATACGGCGGAATAGCGACACCCACTGAGGCAGCCGGAACATCCTGCGTCATAGCCCTTATTGTTGGGTTCCTGTTCTATGGCAAGATCAAATGGAAGGACATGAAGGATATCGCTCGCAGCTCTCTGATTTCCACAACGTCTATTTACTGCATCGTATTCGGTGCCGTTATTTTCGGGCGTTCACTCGCCTATATGGAAATTCCTCAAAACATAGCAATGCTCACAATGGAGTTGGCGCTCAGTCCTCTCACTTTCATGTTTTTCTTTTTGGTAATATTTTTTCTGTTGGGCATGATTTTTGATGCCTTTGCTCTCATGTATGTCTGCCTGCCGCCACTGGTGTCAACCTTTAGCCATTTCGGTTTTGATCCGGTATTTATTGCCATCCTTTTTATTCAAATCGTGATTGTTGGCCAGTTAACTCCGCCGGTGTGCATAACACTGTATGCCGCTGCTTCCGGTGCGGGAGCCCAATCAAGTTCCACGATAAGGGCGGCGTTGCCCTACCTGATCGCTGCAATAATCAGTTGTATACTGGTTTTAATTTTGCCCCGGATAGCGCTTTTTTTGCCGGGTTTGTTAAAATGAATTAAAGGAATGGACTACTATGGGAGTGGACGCCTCGGGTATTTGAAATGTGGAAGGAGTTGAATAAACATTAATGGAGGAACTCACATGACTGAAAAATGGAGACTAATCGAACTTGAGGCTGAGTCCGTGGCACATTTGAACATGTCTGTACGGCCGGCAATCACAAGAACGGTGAGTGAGGGAAAAGCCGGGAGCACGCTGGTTATAGCGACATTTGAGAAAAAATGCGTTGGGATTTCCTACTACAACGATGCCTTTAAAGATGTAGACATTAAGGCAGCCCGAAAACTGGGAATATCGTTCAAAAGGGGCGCAATAGGCGGAGGAGGGTCGCTTTATATAGACACCGGCATGATGTTTTGTCTCCTATACCTTGATCGAAAAAGCCGCCTGGTGCCGCAGTCTGACGAATTGATCATTATGAAAGTGATGGCCGGAGTTGCTGACGAATTCAGTAATGCCTTTAAAGTCCCGATCAGGTTTCGTCCCTTGAACGATGGTGAGATTTGGGATTTTAAAAATAAAATGTGGAAGAAGTTAATTCCATCCAGCATTGTCGGTATGGGGGATGCCATCATAGTCGCCGTGGCGATACAGGTAACACCAAGCGATGTCGATATCGCACAGAAAGTGATCACGCCTCCCAGTGAAAAGTTTACCGACAAACAGGTCAAAAGCGTTTCTGAGCGTATCGGTAGTTTTGAAACCGCCATGGAAAAAGCACCTTCAATGGATGAATTGGGGAAAGCCGTCCGTTCGGCTGTGGAAAATAGTTTTAATGTTGCGTTTTATCCAGGTGAACTTACACCGCTTGAGAAAGTCTATAGTGAAGAATCGCTTCGACTTTATGATAATGATAAATGGCTTTATAATAGATCTGAATTAAAATTTGGAGATATTGGAACGGAAGAGTGCATCGGAGAAAAGATCATTAAGGTGCCGGGCGGCCCCTTGCTGAGGGTAACTTTGGTGCGCCATGGTGATCTCCTGAGGGACATCCTGTTCACCGGCAGCCTTCATGCTTCACCTAATGATGCTTTTAAAATGTTGGAAGATCTTTTAGGGGGCATCAAGCTAAGCGGAGAGAATATCAGAGACATAGTGGAAGAATTTTACCAAAGAGATATTAAGACACCCATGATTACAAAGGAGATAGTATGTGAAGCGATTTTGATGGCGGCTGAGAACAGTCGAAAAGTGGCTAACCAATTATAAAGGAGAAATTGAAATGGAAGAAAAATGGCGGTTTCTTGAGATGGATGTACCAAGTTATGTTGATATGAGCGTTACCCTAAGACCGGCTATAGCGAAGGCCAAGAGCGAGGGTAAGACAGCAAACACAGTTGTTATTTGCAGAATGAAAGAGAAAAGCCTGGGGATTTCCTATTATAGTGATTCCATGAAAGATGTTGACATAAAGACGGCTGAAAAAATGGGGATTGATGTGAAACGACTGGGTTTATCCGGCGGCGGGTCGGTTTTCATAGACGATAGTTGTCCTCTCTGCCTTGTTTATGTCGACAGAAACGATCCAAATTTGATTCAGCCTGACGAATTGCTGATGATGAAATTTTTATCAGGTATTGCGGATCAAATGAGCAAAGCTTTTGAGGTTCCGATCAGGTTTCGTCCCCTGAACGATGGTGAGATATGGGATATGGAATTGAAAAAGTGGAAGAAAATCATACCGGCCAGTATTTCCGGGATTGGGTCGGCTATTCAGATCGGAGCGGGTGTACAGATCAGGAGCACAGATGCGAAAATCGCCCAGAAGATTATTACACCGCCTGCTGAAAAGTTTGTGGATAAACAGATAAAGAACATTGAAGAGCGCATCGGAAGTCTGGAAGGTTATATGGGAGAAGCGACTCCTTCTGTGAAAGAAGTGAGCAATGTCTTGAAAGTGACGGTAGAAGAATGTTTTGGTATCAAGCTGGTGCCGGGTGAGCTGACGAATCTGGAGAAGGAATACATCGAGGAATCCAGAAAATTATATGACAATGATAACTGGCTCCACAACAGGTCCGAACGAAAGTTCGGAAAAATCGGGCCGGGAGCAAGCAAGGGCGAGGCGGTGGCAAAAGTACCAGGAGGGCCTCTGCTGCGGGTAACATTGCTTAGAAAGGGTGATCATCTGCAAGATATCCTTTTTACAGGCAGTCTTCATGCCAGCCCTGTTGATGCCTTTAAAAAAATGGAAGATTTTCTGAAAGGAATCAAACTGAACCCGAACGAAGTGAAGGCTAAAGCGAAAGAATTCTATAAGGATAGTAATATAAAAACACCGATGATTACTTATGATTTTGTCGCAAATACGATTTTCAATGCTGCAGAAAACAGCCGGCAGTAATACAATTTAGGAAAGATGGTGTGACGGGAAAATATTTAGATAGTCGGAGAGAGGAAAAAGAAAATGGAAACAATCTTGAAAAAAATTGCGGATATAACATCTGATCCATACGCCTATGTTGTCGGCATTAAGAAGGATAGCGGTAAAAAGATTATAGGCTGCTTTCCGATGTTTGTACCCGAAGAAATTATACATGCTGCAGGGATGATGCCGGTTGTAATCTGGAGGGGTAACGAGCTTGTAACCTGGGGGCATTCCCACGTGCCACCATATGACTGCGGTATTACAAGAAGTTTTGTTGATGATGCTGTTAAAGGAAGGCTCGAGTTTATGGACGGCATGGTATTTCATATCAGGCAGTGCCTGCAGGCCGGAGAATTTCCACTTATCATGGAACGAAATGTAAAGCCTGATTATCTTAAAATACTGAACTTTCCGCCTATTTATCCCGGAGCTGCCGCAGCGGAATTTACGATGCTGGAGATGGAATCCTTTAAATCATCCATTGAAAAATTTGCAGGAAAAAAGATAAATGATGATGATCTTGAAAACAGCATTAAGGTATACAATAAAAATCGTGATTTGCTTGAAAAAATTTATCAGATAAGAAGAAAAAAACCGGAAATATTAAAAGCCCGGCAAGTGATGCAGATTGTATGGTCAAGCATGATGATGCCAAAGGAAGATAATAATGATCTTCTTGAGGAACTTATTGCCGGCATGGAGAAAGCTGAAGTAAAATCGCGTCCTGAAAGTCTAAAAGTTATTCCTGTGGGATGTCTTTGCCAGACGATGCAATTCGACATTTTAGATATGATCGAAGATTTGGGAATGATTATTCCTGATGACGATCTGTTTGTCGGCTCACGTTATTTTGCAAATAAGGTCCGGCTAAACGGCAATCCGCTTGAATCGCTTGTTGGTCGCTATTTGAAAAAAACTCCTCTTTGTCCTACAAAGGGGATCTGGGATATTCACTGGGGAGATGAGGCGATAAAAAAAATGAAGGCCAATAACGCTAAAGGCATTATCAGCGTCCTTGTAAAATATTGTCCCCCCCATTCATGTTATTACCCTGATTTTAAGAGTAAAATGGAAAGCGAGGGCGTGCCGGAAATCATGATACAGATAGAACATGAGATAATTTCGCTTGAAAGCGTGAAAACAAGGTTGCAATCATTTGCCGAAATACTGGGGGGTGTATAATGAATAGTCATTACAAGGTAAACCGTCTTGAAACTACTAATGAAATAAGACCTTTGGTGGATAAGCACTGGTCTGACTTGAGAGCAGCCAAGGAGAGAGGAGAACAGGTGGCGTGGGCATCCGGCCCGTCGTTTATCTTCGCTTATGCCATGGGAATGAAATGCCATTTCATGGCAGGTTACGCTGCTTACTGCGGTGGAATCGGGGCAGGTGAAGAAGTGCTGAGAGTGGCGGAGTTGGCCGGGGATCTCCCTGAATCATGCTCATATCACAG
Source organism: Thermodesulfobacteriota bacterium (assembly GCA_034189135.1). Classification (NCBI taxonomy): domain Bacteria; kingdom Pseudomonadati; phylum Thermodesulfobacteriota; species Thermodesulfobacteriota bacterium. Next base: position 12,114 of record JAXHVO010000029.1, read on the forward strand.
GTTGCACATGGGCATGGGCGAGGCGATAAAACGCGAAATTCCCATAAACCCACAAGCGATTCTTCCAATGCCCGACTTGATGGTAATAGGCCGTCTATGTCCTGAGATGTCTCATTATGCGGAGGGGCTTTACCGGCGCTTCGGCGTTCGCGTGTTGCCTATTGACATGCCTGTTGTTTTTGACAGAAAAGATATGGCCAGGATCAGGAATTTTGTTTACAAACAGTTTCAAGAAACGGTTATACCGACATTTGAAGAGGTTTGCGGAAAACCTTTTGATTATGACAGGATGAGTGAAATTTTGAAAGTGCTGAAAGAGGTTGCCACTTTAAGAAATCAATGCTGGGAATATTTTAAAACCAAACCCACGACTTGGACCCTGTGGGATTACGGCGTAAGCATAGCGCCGGTCTTTTATCTTATGGGAAATCCCGTTGGCGTTGAATATTATAAAAAACTGCTCAAAGAGCTTTCTGAAAGAAAGAAAAAAGGCATTCCGGCTATAGGCCCGGACGGTGAAAAATACCGGTTATACTGGGACGGCTGGCTGCCGTGGGCATTTTTAGGAAAATTTATGCGAAAGTTTACACCATATGGAGCTGTTTGCCTTTGCGGCAAATACCCCTGGGAATTTTTCCCCCATCCGGAACTTATCGATCCCGAGCATCCTGTAGAGACATGGACGGATCTATATTATGGAGAAGAGAGCCATCTTATGTATAATTTTTCACCAAAAGGCACCATCGAATTAATCGGTGAGCTTATCGAAGATTATTCTCTTGACGGAATGGTTATGTTCTCTTCCAAAACGTGCCGGGTCATGAACCTTTCTCACCATGAAATTATCGATGTTCTGGAAAAAAAATATGGTGTTCCGGGAGTTATCATAGAAGGTGACATGATTGATTCGTCGATGATTTCAGATTCACAGATAGAGACAAGACTTGAAGCTCTTTATGAAATGATAGATTCGAGACGAATGTAGACACAACGACTGAACTGTGATTGAGATAAACCCCCGGGCTATGCATGGGGACTCCCGGAGTTTGATATTTCCGGGGATATAAGAAAACCTCCTCAGATGTGAAACGGTTAAGGCATAAAGCGATGAAAAGATTTTCAGGGAACCGGAAAGGCAAAAAGAGTGTAAAGTAATGGAAGCACATTTTATGCCTGATCATGTTCATGTGTAGTTATGCAAATAATATTTATGGCGGTTATAGTCCACCATGCCGAAAACACCGGGTGAGCGTGTAGAAAAGTTCAAAAAGATAAGACTTTCTAATGTCACCGATGAAACATGGTTATTAAAATAGCTTTTGATGCCAAGTTTTTCTTCCCAATACTTTTTTTCATTTATCTCTGACATATTGTCTGATCAATTATTTTCGATATATTTGTTACTGCTTTATCGGGTCCTGGTTCAGCGATAAAACACGGATATCGTGTTATAAATAAGCTGCAATCAGTAAAAAAATGTGTCTTACACCGATAATTTTATTGGTTTTTCAGGAGGTTACCATTTGTTATACTGGTGATTAAATAATTATAAAAGAAAGTTATTATTTAAGAGGGGGTATTTTATGGTTGGTATCCGTTCGTATGGGGCATATGTTCCACGCTATCGATTAAATAGAAAAAAAATATTTGAAGCCATGGGCTGGCTGAATTCGACAAATCTAGCTATGTCTACGGGAGAGAAAGCTGTTGCGAATTATGATGAGGATAGTATTACCATGGCTGTGGCTGCAGGTATGAACTGTATCGGCCTGATTGAAAGAAAAGATTTAGATGGTGTATATTTTGGATCTACCTCCATGCCTTTTCTGGAGAGACAGAATGCAGGTATCATAGCAACAGCCCTTGGGATGGACGAAAACGTAAGATCTGCCGATTTTTCAGGGTCTTTAAAATCCGGTACTGCTGCTCTTATTTCATCCTTAGAGGCTGTGGGTTCCGGCGGCACTAAAAATATGGTTGCATGCGCGTCCGACTGCAGACTGGGAAAGATGGGGAGCCCCCAGGAGATGCTTTTCGGCGATGCCGCGGTGGCTTTTCTGATAAGTGATGAAGATGTTGTTGCTGAATATAAAGGCTCTTTTTCTGTTACCTGTGATATCGGCGATCATGTACGGGGAAAAAACACACAGTTTGACAGACAGTGGGAGGATAGATGGATCAGAGATATGGGATATGAGAGCCTGATTCCCAAGGCGGTTAATGGACTTTTGAACAGATATGATCTTTCAGTAGATGATTTCGCAAAAATAATTTATAGCTGCTACTATAGGGCCGCAAGGAAAAAAATAAACAAAAAACTCGGTTTTGATCCTGAAAAAGTGCAGGGCATTATGATGGACGAAATCGGAGAGATGGGATCAGCTCAGTCTCTTGTAATGCTTGCCTCCGCTTTGGAGACCGCGGAACCGGGCGATAAAATTCTGGTTGTAGCTTATGGAAGCGGATGCGATGCCCTTTATTTTGAAGTTACGGAAAAGATAAAAGATCTTAAGGAACTTTGTGGGGTTTCTTATCATTTGGAAAACAGAGCCGAACTGGACAGGTACGAAAAATATTTGGCCTGGCGTCATATTATTCCAATAGATACCGGATTAAGGGGCGAAGAGGATTTGTTGACCCGCTGGTCGTTTATGTTCAGAGTCAGTAGGGCGGCGCTCGCCTTTTGCGGGAGTAAATGCAAGAAGTGCGGCACACCACAGTTCCCCCCCCAGAGGGTATGCGTCAATCCTTCATGCGGAGCAATTGATGAGATGGAGGATTATTTTTTTTCAGACAAAACCGCAAGGATTGGGAGCTTTACCGGTGACAACCTGGTGGTATCCATGAACCCCCCCCAGATATACGGCAATATTTTTATTGATGGTGGGGGGAAGGTGATGATGAATTTTACCGACTGTGACCTTGATGCACTCAAGGTGGGCTCACCTCTTTATTTTAGTTTCAGGATTAAATATTTCGATTCCAAAAGAGACTTATACAGATATTTCTGGAAAGCGATACCGATGAAGGAGGTGAAGTAAAATGGCAACAGGGATAAAAAATAAAGTCGTGATTCTGGGTATGGGCTGCAGCAAGTTCGGCGAACGATGGGACAAGGATGTCGATGATTTAATGATAGAATCGTTTCAAGAATGTATAAAGGATGCGGGTATAGAAAAAAAGGATATCGATGCCTGCTGGTATGGATTATACTTTGACGAGATAAGCGCAGGTAAATCAGGCATCCCCCTTTCCCAGGCATTGAAACTTCCCTTTATTCCGGTTACACGTGTTGAAAATAAATGCGCAACAGGAAGCGAGGCATTCAGGGGCGCATGTTACGGAGTTGCATCCGGAGCCTATGATATCTGTTTAGCCATGGGTGTCGAAAAGTTGAAGGATACCGGATTCGGGGGTCTGCCGGGGGGCTCCGTAGACGGGCAGATGGAGGTGCTTCTTGGAGCAGACAGGACCGCACCCGGCGCCTTTGCCCAGCTTGCTTCCGCATATGAAGCCGCCTTCGGTATTCCGATGAAAAAGATAAAAGAGGCCATGGCACATATATCCTGGAAGAGTCATCAGAACGGTTTTAAAAACCCCAGAGCGCATTTGAAAAATACACCTTCCATAGAGAAAATACTCAATGCGCCGATGATAGCTTATCCTTCGGGGCTTTTCGACTGTTGCGGAGTGAGTGACGGTTCTGCCGCGGCTATTGTAACTATTCCTGAAATTGCAGAAAGCATAAAGAAGAACCAGGAACTGGTTTACGTTAAATCGGTCCAGATTGCATGCAGTTCAGGTGAAGAGGGGATGTATACGGACTGGGACGGGTCAAATATAATATCTACGACCAGGGCTGTGACAAAGGCTTATGAGGAAGCAGGAATCAAGAATCCCAGGGAAGAGATAAGTATGATGGAAGTTCATGACTGTTTTTCCATAACCGAGCTTGTCACTATGGAAGATCTGCAAATATCTTCCAGGGGCAAGGCTGTAGATGATGTGTTAAACGGCTTTTATGATCTGGACGGTACCATACCCTGCCAACCGGACGGAGGGCTGAAATGTTTCGGCCATCCCATAGGGGCATCAGGAATAAGGATGCTTTATGAGATGTACAGCCAGCTTTTGGGAAGATGGCCTGAAGATCGTAGAGTCAAAGATCCTAAGTTTGGTCTTACCCATAATCTGGGAGGATTTCCAAACAGAAATGTCGTTAGTGTCTCTATAATCGGAAAAAAATAAACGGGGCGTATAATGTGAGCGCGTATCTTCAGGTAGCGAGAAAGGGCGAAAAATATTTTGACCTGTGCGGACATGATTGGACACAACCTGAGGAACTAACGGCTAAAATCTCAAAGCAGCATTGGTTGTTGGGGAAGTCGTGAATAAGGAGAACAAAATGAAATTTGAAACAATCATATATGAAATAAAAGATAATATCGGGTGGATTGCTTTAAACAGGCCTGAAGTACTTAATGCTAAAAATGAAATTTTAAGGAGAGAACTGAGCACTGCGGCTGACATGGCCGGGAGAGATGATGAAGTTCATGTTATTGTTATTACAGGCACAGGGGAAAAAGCCTTTTGCGCAGGCGCAGATATTAATATGTTTACAGAGTGGAACACGGCTGATGCTATTGCGAGTATAAAAAGTGAAAAACGGGAAGTCCAAAATGTAAGGGAATTGATCAAACCTGTAATAGCCATGGTAAACGGACTTGCCCTTGGGGGAGGGTGTGAACTGGCCTTGGCCTGCGATATTATAGTCGCTTCGGAAAAGGCGCGTTTCGGGCTGCCTGAAGTAAGTGTCGGGGTGATACCGGGTGGGGGAGGAACCCAGGTTCTGCCCAGACTGGTGGGAGAGAAAAAAGCAAAAGAGCTTATCCTGACGGGAGATTTAATTTCTGCCGAGGAAGCGCTGAGTTTAGGTATGATTAACAAGGTAGTTTCCCATGACCAGTTGAGGGATGCGGTTGAGAAGATAGCCAGGAAAATAAGGGCCAAATCTCCGGTAATATTAGAGCTGGCAAAGATTGCGGTGAATAAATCTCTGGATACCCCCTTGTCGGCAGGTGTTGAGAGTGAAAAAGAACTTTTTGCCATGTGCTTCGGCACAGATGACCAGAAAGAAGGCGCAAGGGCTTTTCTGGAAAAAAGGAAACCGGATTATAAAGGAAAATAGAAAATATATATAATCAGAAATTTACAAACTCATTATGAGGTTAACTTAAGGCATAGGGCAATTATATTTAAAAGTGTCTGAAACTCGCGTATTAGTAAGCGTAAAGAAAGAACTTGGATCAATCCTTTCATATAAAACAAGCTTACGACGGCATTTTCCGACTCATAGAAAACATTATTTAAATTGTCGTTCTTTCTTAACGCTTACTAATACGCTCAAACAGTCAGCCATTTTAAATCTAATCACCCTATACCTCAAGTTGCTTTTTGCAGTTTGTAAATTTCTGATAATTCAGAGTGCATTATTCCCGACAAGACTATGAATATTGGTGATCTAAAGACAGTTTCAGTTATTGGTGCAGGCGACATGGGGCATGGGATCGCAGAGGTAGCTCTTCTTGCTGGCTATAAAGTTTTTTTAAGAGACATTAAACAGGAGTTCGTGGACAAAGGGGCACAACGGATAAAAGACAGTCTCAAGAAGCTCCTTGCAAGGGGAAATCTGGCACAGGAGCTTTATGATACGATAGAGTCCGGTTTGCTTGCCCCTGTAATGGACATGAAAGATGCTGTAAAGGATGCCGACCTTGTAATCGAAGTTGTTCCTGAAGTAGTTGGATTAAAAAAAGATGTTTTTGCAGAGGTCGAATCTTTTGCACCGCATCATGCTATTCTCGCTTCCAATACATCTTCGATATCGATAACTGATATTGCAACAGCTACCACAAGACCTGAAAAAGTTGTTGGACTCCACTTTTTTAATCCTGTTGTGATTATGAAGCTGGTAGAGGTTATCAAGGCGGAAAAAACCTCCGAAGAAACGATGGATGTGGCATATGAGTTCTGCCTCAAGATCAACAAGATTCCGGTAAGAGCGGAAAAGGATGTTCCAGGTTTTATAGTAAACCGTATCAATGCTCCGGCCCATATACTCCGAGGCTGTTTTCTGGATGATGGAATCGTCGAGCCGGAAGAACTCGATGCGTTGATGAGAAAAGAGGGTTTTCCCATGGGACCTTGCGAACTACTTGATTTCGTGGGACTGGATGTTCACAGGCATGTATTATTATACTATGCGGAAAATCTACATTCCGATTATAAACCTTACCGTGCTTTGGATGAACTAGTTAATGCCGGAAATTATGGGAAGAAAACCGGAAAAGGATTTTACGACTGGTCAAAAGGGAGACCTGATATTGATCTTTCAAAGGCAACGGACAAGATTGATCCCCTGGATATCACTGCTGTTCAGATCAATGAAGCCACCAAGCTCGTGGAAATGGGGGTTTGTTGTCTAGAAGATATCGACGTTGCGATTTTAAATGCCGGCGGGCTCAAAGTCGGTCCTATGGAAATTGCTAAAAAGATTAATCCAGCGGAACTTACCTGTCGTTTGGAAAAACTGGACGAAAAATTCAAGAAAGAGATTTTTCAACCGACCGATACGATCAGGAAAGGTACATACCGGTAGTATAAGGCTTTAACCATCACAAATCTGAACCATGCAGTGTGTTAAGGAAGGATTCGATTTGGAAATGAACCTGTAGGGCAAACACCGGGCATGTGAACTCTTACGCATGAAGACAGGAGAGAGCGAATGAATATTGATAAGGTTTTTATTATCGGCGCGGGTTTGATGGGTAGCGGCATAGCTCAGGCTTGTGCCCAGTCCGGCATTGAGGTGATTCTTAACGACATTAACCGGAAGGCTGTAGATAATGCCCTGAAGAACATTGAGTGGTCTGTCAGCAAGTTTGTAGAGAAAGGGAAGCTTCCTGAAACTAAAAAGACTATTCTGGGCCGCATTAAAACGGCTACCGATATGTCACAGGTTGCTGAGGCCGCTTTGATCATTGAGGCCGCGTTTGAAAACCTTAAGGTTAAGCAGGAGATATTCAGGAAACTAAATGAATGCTGCGATCATGACGTTTTGTTGGCCAGCAATACCTCTACCATACCCATCACAGAACTTGCAGCCGTAACCGAACGTCCTGACAAAGTATTCGGCCTTCATTTCTTTAACCCTGTTCCAATGATGCAGGCGGTGGAGGTTATAAAGAGTGTCAGCACTTCAGAAGAAACTATGCAGGCCGGCATGGATTTAGTCAGGAAAATAGGAAAGGAACCGATACGTGTAGAAAGTGATGTGCCGGGATTTTTACTTAACCGGATTAATCTTATAAGCTATGTTGAGGCGATTCGTCTATTTGAGCAGGGTATTGGGTCTGTTGAAGATATTGACAAAGGTTTCAGGCTTGCTTTCGGAAGAAAAATGGGACCGTTTGAGACCGGCGACATGGTTGGATTAGATGTATCTTATGGTGGTTTAAGTGCGATATATGAAGAAAGCAAGGATATTCGTTATTATCCTCCGCAGTTGTTAAGACGCAAAGTAAAGGCAGGTCAGTTAGGACGTAAGACAGGAAGGGGATGGTATAAATATACTAAAAGTTGAATCCGGCAACGAAGTTGCCTTGGTCCGGTATGAGAAATCTACCCGCTTTAGCAGGTAGTGGTTTAATGCAAGAAAACCGAAGAAAAGACTTTTAACCCGAAATCGATATGACAATAAATTCGGTTAAACCTGGCTAAACCACAGCCTACCCGCAATTGAAGTTGTTCTGATATTCTAAATGATTTTGAAAAGAAATTAGGTGAAATACTCCTGCTGGTGTCGAGAAAAATCGACATGTTTTAGATTAGCAACAGTTCTCATGAAAAATCGATTTAAATAATTATATTGAGCAGTTACGAATCGGAGAAAAAACCTGTGTGGAAATATATCTACATTCCATATTGGTCACTTTGGCATTGGATTTCACCCCTTGCAACTTTCAATCAGTCATATTGTTTGAAATGACAGTGGGTTGAAAGTTAATCCCTTTTTCCCGAGCCGATGGCACTGTTCTTGCTACATATTATAATAATCATCTTGCATTTCGAATTTACAATGGCTCGCGGGTTCTTTTCCGTCAATAATCGGTCCACGGTAGCAAATGATACCGAATAAAACATATCTGTAAAGAATATAATTTCCAGGTAAGAAGATATATAGAAAGGGGGATATTATGCACTCAGAAGCAGCGTTAAAAGACAAACTTCAGGAGCAAATGTTGCGGTTGAAAAAGCTTGAATTCTTTCAAAGCAGGTTTGAACAGTGCGGGGTCGAGCCGGAGGACATAAAGGATTTTAGTGATCTTCAACAGCTGCCCTTTATGACACGGAACGATCTAGAGAAGGATTTTTTCGATCTCAAGCCCCCTTACGGCAGTTTTTTCAATTCTGAGGTCATTCGGTTCAATCTCACTCCAACATCGCGTGGGCTGTATCCTATTTACTATTCGGCAAGAGACTTAGAGACCATTGCCGCAGTTAACGCCAGTCTGATAGAGTCGGCCGGAGTGACGTCAAATGATGTGGTGGCAAATTGTATGGGGCATCATATTTTTGTGGCCGGCTTAATAATCAACGACTGTTTTCAAAAAATAGGCGCAAAGATCATACCGCTTGGTCCCGGCGAATCGGAGCGGGCAATTGGTATTATCAATCAATATCGTGTCAGCGTTCTGATTGCCAACGCTTCTTTTGCAGTTAAACTCGGCGGACTTGGTGCAGATAGTATTCGGATAGTGCTGGCCGGTGGAGAGCCGGTGCCAAAGGATCAGCTAAAAGCAGTTTTTGGAGAAGAACTTATCGTTGCTGAATCATACGGGCTGGCCGAGTGCCTGCCGGTCGCAAGAGAGTGCCGTTTTCAAAACGGATCGCATATTGCCGAGGAGTTTGTTTTTGTCGAGATCATAGATCCCGAAACGGGTAACAATCTACCATGTGGTGAAAAAGGTGAGATTGTTGTAACCCATATTGACAAAGATGCCATGCCGCTTTTGCGATACAGGACTGGCGATCTGGCTGTATTAGAAGACAAGAAATGTCCCTGCGGCAGGCATTTGTCACTGCCAAAAGGTATTTTGGGGCGTATCGATCAGATGTGCAAGGTCAAGGGGGTCAAGCTTTACCCTTCCCAGGTGAGGGTTATTACCAGAATCTTCCCGGAACTTACCGGCAAGTACCGGATAAAGATAACGAAAAAGAATGCCACTGATTACCTGCAGATCACTTTTGAAGGAGATAAAAAAATAGACACGGACGTTGTGCGAGCTGCGTTGAAGCAGGGGTTGATCATCGAACCCAACGAGTTGGAGATCGTCAATGAGCTGGAAGATGGACCGATGGTTACCGATGAGAGGTAAATAGTGATTCATATTAGGTTGAGCTGTACCGCTGATGAAAGTACCAAACATGTATTTTTAAACTTTTTATCTTGACGTCAAATACGGGTTTTGCGGCCTGACGTCATTTATTCTTAAGAGGGATTGAAAAAAGAGTTTTCTGGGTCATCAATTTTGAGCCGCAGTTGTGCATAAAAGAATGAGAGGGAAAAGTGAATTTTAGATTATCGATAGAAGAAGAGAAGTTCAGAGAGGAAGTCCGTGAATATTTTGAGAGTGATCCGGATCTTGCCGCCAAAGCAAAAAAGGAAGTAAAATCAGGACAAGGCTTTGGGCCTTCCAGCTGGGCTATATTGAGAAAAGTCGGGAAAAAAGGCTGGCTTTGCCCTACTTGGCCAAAGAAATACGGGGGGTTGGAGTTGCCATACATATATCGATACATCATCCAGGAGGAGATGCACAGCTATTTTGATATGCAAGGCACCGTAGGGGCCGGAATGGCCGGTCCGGTAATTTTGCGAAATGGATCGGAGGAACAGAAAGATAATTTTCTTATTCGCATCGCCAGAGGAGATATTGAGTTTGTTCTGGGATATACAGAACCGGAAGCAGGATCAGATCTTGCTTCCTTGACCATCACTGCGGAGGATAAAGGTGATCACTTTATTATCAACGGCCAAAAAATGTTCAACACCAGAGCTCACTGGTCCCAGTACCACTGGTTAGGGGCCCGGACCAAAGACATTAAGCCGAATCATAAGGGGATTTCGCTTTTTATTATTGATCTTAAAACGCCGGGAATCACCCTGACACCTTATTATACGGTGGGGGGGACAAGAACGAACGGTGTTTTTTATGACAATGTAAAGGTACCCATGGATGCTCTGGTGGGAGAGAAAAATCGTGGGTTTTACTACATCCTGGAAGCCTTGGCCTATGAACGAATACTGACTGTTTCAGGGCTGAAACGTGATTTCGAGGCCCTGGTCGGTTATATCAACGCCGGGGGGCTTGGAAAGAACCCAATTATAAGGCAGAAAATCGCTGAACTTGCCATAGACATCGAGGCGGCCAGACTTTTTGTTTTGAAGGTCGCATGGATGCTGGATAAAAAGATTGTTCCGAGCCACGAAGCCGCCATGCTGAAAATTCAGGTCTGCGAAACGGAACAAAGGCTTGTAAATACCGCTATGGAGGTAATCGGTCCTTATGGAATGCTGAAGGAGGGATCTATATGGTCCCAAATCAATGGAAAATTCGAGTGGCGTTACAGAGACAGCCTTGAATCATTAATCGTCCGGGGTACTTCGGAAATCATGCGAAATATTATCGCCGACAGAGGATTGGGTTTGCCCAGATCGTAATAGATGTGAAGGAGAAATAAATAGATGGATTTTGAGTTTTCCAAAGAAGAAGTGTTGCTTCAAAAAAGTGCAAGAGATTTTCTGGATAAAGAGTGTAAAGATATAGCAAGAGAGTCGGAAGAAACCAGTGAGGGCCATTCAAAGGAGATATGGGCGCGGATGGCTGAGCTCGGGTGGATGGGAATTGGATTCCCGGATGAATACGGTGGAATGGGTGGTTCTTTTCTTGAGCTTGTCATACTTCTGGAGGAAATGGGAAGGGTTTTGTTGCCTGGGCCTTTTATTCAATGCCCGATTTGCAGTGGTTTAGTGATTCTTGAGTATGGCTCGGAGGCACAGAAGAAAGAATTTCTGCCCGGCCTGATAGATGGAAGGGCTTTGACAGTGCCAGCCTTGGAGACACCTTCTTTTTATGCCGGGGAGCCAGCGATATCAGAAAGTCTGAAAATTAAGGACGGAAATTATATTCTCAGCGGAACAAGGCTCTTTGTCCCCTTTGCCCATATAGCGAACGGGTTTCTTGTAAGAACAGAAGGCAATGATGATCAGGAGATGCTGTTTTTTGTGGAAAGCAAAAGCCCCGGAATAAAGGTCAGGGTACTGGATTCAATAGATTCAGGCAGGTGGTGTGAACTCGTCATGGATAAGGTCAAAGTGCCGGCAGACAATATTATAGGAAAAGATGATGCAGGAGAGAAAGCGGTGAAAAGGATTAAAAACCTTGGTGCCATATCCCACGCCGCATTCGTTCTTGGGATGCTGGAGAAAGTCCTCGATATGACCACGCGATATGCTAAGGAACGTATGCAATTCGAAAGACCCATCGGTAGCTTTCAAACCATTAGCCATCAGATGGCGGAGATGGCCATTGATATCGAGCAGGTTAAATATCTTACTTACCACGCAGCTTGGAAGATCAGCCGGCATATGTCTGCAGACATGGAAATATCCATGGCAAAGGCCAGAGCAAGTGATGCTTCACGCCGCGTGTGCCTGCTGGGGGTCAAGATCCATGGCGGTATCGGGATCATTGACGAGTATGACTTGCAGCTCTATTTTCGAAGGGCCAAAGCCAACGAATTTGCTTTCGGAGACGGGGGTTATCATCGGGAAATGGTGGCCGCAAATTTTCTTCGGCCATAATAGTGGCCTGAAACTTGGATAACGGTCCATCGTAACTGGAAGCAGTGAAGATTCAGAGCAGCAAAGGAGGTGATACCATGGGGTTTGAGGAGATACTGTTTGAAAAGCGGGACGGCGTAGCGACGGTTACTCTGAACCGACCGGATCGATTAAATGCCTTTACAACCGGCATGTATCAGAGACTTGCCGAAATTCTTGATGAAATTAAGAAAGACGATGAACTGGCAGTAATGGTCGTCACCGGTGCAGGAAAGGGATTTTGTGCTGGATCGGATGTTTCCGACCGTCTGGCGCGCCGGATGGAAAAGGGCTCTGAGGAAAGCCGTTTTGAAAGCCTGAAGCAGATTGGTGCCGTTGCTCTTGATCTGGAGGATTTCGACAAGCCGATAATCGCCGCTGTCAATGGCGTTGCCGTTGGAGCCGGGCTTTCAGTCGCCCTTGCCGGTGATATTCGGATCGCCTCGGAAAAAGCGCGATTTGGCGCTGTATGGGTACGCGTCGGTCTCATTCCGGATTTGGGAGCCACCTACTCTTTGCCCCGAGTTGTCGGAATGGATAAGGCAATGGAAATGACTCTAACAGGTGACCTTGTCAATGCAGAGGAGGCTCTGAAGATCGGCCTGGTGAGCCGTGTTTTGAAACATGATGAGCTGATGCCAAGGGCCGGTGAGCTGGCAGCCAGAATTGCAGAGGGCCCGGCCATAGCCATTGAGCTGACCAAACGAGGACTGCGAAGATCCTTGAACAACGACCTGAAGTCTCAGCTCGATTATGAAAGCTATGCTCAGAATATTTGTCGATATTCGACGGATCATAAGGAGGGGGTTCAGGCGTTTATCGAGAAAAGAAAACCTGAATTCAGGGGACGATAGCACTTTTTGTTGTTGAAACAGAAAGATCTGATTGTTCCGAAATTTTCCAAGTTAGGTTTAATATAAACCCTTTTGCAGAGTTAAAAGAAGTAAAGTTATCATATTGGGGTAAAATGCTAACAGTTCTGGAGTTCGGTTATTGCAATTGGTTAAAGGCGATTTTGAAAAGTTGAGCATATTGGGTAAAAAGGCGGGACACATGAAGGGAAACGCATTAGGAGACTGGATAAAATCGAAGAATTGTAAACGCTGGCTGGCATGGATCGTATTGATTGCTGTTTTTTTCTTCATAGACAAACAGAAATATGCTTTTTATACCGTTCCATTATGGGGATTGTTGTTCATCGGTACTTGCTTGGCTTTTATCATTGTCCTGTTTATCTTGAGGGACTGAACCCTATTTCTCATGAAAGATTTAACGTTATTTCCATGATTAAAAAAGGTTCCTCTTTTTATAAATTGACTAACGGAAGGAGGTGATTTGAGCAATTTTTAATAAATTTCCAAAGATGATTTTTTCATTAGAAAGGAGAGAAAAAATGGGTAAAAAAAAGATATTTATCGGAATATACATTCTAATTATAGGGCTGGTTTTTTCTATGGTCTGCTTTGCCGGAGGTCCTAAGCCGCTGTCTGACGTGAAGATGCCCGAAAGTATCGTTTGGAAGGGGATGAGTTCACCTGGATCCGGATACGATATACTTACACGTCCGGCACTGAATAATATTTCCAAGGCTTATCCCAAACTATCCATTCAGCATCTTCCGGGAGGTACCAAAGCCGGCTTTGACCGTGTGGAGAAAGATGAGGCACAGATCGCCACCGTCTACATCGGTGACGGTGCCTTTGCTTGGTATGGTAGGGGTGATTATAAAACACAATACAGGCATCTGCGTACATTTTACCAGTATGCACCAATGAGTACCGCTTTTATGGTAACTCTCAGGGATTCGGATATCAATGGTCTTAAAGATTTGGCCAACAAGCGCGTGCACATGGGGGTCGCAGGTTGGACCACGACAAGGAACTCACTGCCTCCTGCACTTAAACTACACGGAATTACTGTGAAAAGCATCCGGAAAAACGGTGGATTTGTCTATTACGGCGCGATGGGGTCAGCCATGGATATGCTTTCGTCAGGCAAGCTGGATATTGTCACTCTGGCCAGTTTCCAGCCCATGGGGCTTGTAACCCAATTAAACGAGACCCAGGGGATAAAAATCATATCATTTACCCCTGATGAAATCCAGGAATTCTGCATGGGAGCGCCGGGTTACGTTCCTGTCACCTTGCCTTCCGGTTTGTACAAGGGGCAGGAAAGCTGGCCCAATCCCACACCCACCATATGCGCATATACGGGCCTCTACCTTGTCAGAGATACCGTTCCCGAAGATGTTGTTTATAATCTTCTCTGTGCCATATTTGCCGACGACGGCACCGCCTACAATGAAGCCCATCCGGCACTAAAGAATGTTGATTTTATCGCCAACGGATATTTCAAGGATTACAACCCCGTTCCCCTTCATCCAGGTGCGAAAAGATATTGGAAGGAGCGCGGATCTAAAATTGCACCTTCATGGGTAGAAAAATGGAATACATGGCCGGCGTGTGAAAAAGGTATCGAGAACCTGGTTAAAAAGACAATCGACAATGGTTTTCCCATCAAATACTTGAAATAACCATAACTGCTTGTGACACACAACTTGGTCCAACAGAGATACATTTTACTGCCTTTGTACTCTGGAAAGCAGGGAATCAGATCAGTGTATGGAAAAGGTATTTTCATCTTAAGCTTATAGAGTCAACGCGGCTGTGTGGGGGATTTCTGGGGCATTACCCGGAGTCCCCTCTACCCTGTCGAAAAAAAAGAAGTTCGACCTAATATATGCTGAATTGGGTGGGGAGTGGTAAATGAGACCGAAGGAAGCACAACATGGGAGAAAACAAACAATGACGGAAAAGCGTAAAGAAGTGGTCAAGACAAATCAGAAGAATCAAGATATTCCCGGTAGTGCTACGGAACATCTCTTGTCCAGGGGGCCTGGCCCTTCAAGAGTCTTTGCATTTGTTATTGTCGGGTTTGTCAGCATTTTTAGTTTTTTTCACCTTTACACCGGTTTTTTCGGCCAACTGGAAATTTACATCAATCTTACATTAACCGTTTCCCTGATGTTGATACTTGCGTTTTTGTATTATCCGCTTGGCCGTAAATCGTGGAGTGATCCGTTAAACAAGTGGTTCCTGGTTGACGTCCTCTTTATTTTAATCATAATCGCTGCACAGATCTATGTTATTGTAGAGTATGAAGATCTGATCATCTACCGTACCAGCATGGCGAATAAAGCGGATGTCCTTGTGGGCGGTATCTATATGCTCTTGATACTCGAAGCCACCAGACGGGTTTTAGGCTATCCCATTCTTGCCCTATGTATCTTTTTTCTGATTCAGAATCTCACTGCGCACTGGTGGCCGGGTTGGCTTAACGGTACCAATGTCCCTTTGAAGGTCAGTGTCGAGGTGAATTTTCTCCAGGATAACGGTGTTTTCGGAGTACCGGTAAAGGTATGTAGCCAGTATCTGGTGTTATTTCTTATTTTTGTTTCTATGCTTCTCGAGAGCGGTGCAGGGCAGAAACTGTTGAACCTTTCCCTTGCTCTGGCCGGTCGGTTGAGCGGGGGCCCCGCTAAAGTGGCGGTAATAGGTTCTTCCCTTCTCGGTTCGGTGCAGGGAGCGGCCACTGCCAATGTTGCCGGAACAGGAAGCTTCACCATCCCCCTGATGAAGAAGTCGGGTTTTTCCGCCAACATGGCGGGTGCTGTGGAGTCGGTGGCATCTTCCGGTGCCCAGTTGATGCCACCGATAATGGGTGCCTCTGCATTTGTTATGGCCGGTTTTCTGGGAGTGTCCTATACACGAATATGTTTGGCAGCAATCATCCCCGCATTGATTTTTTACGTCTGTACTTTTGCAACCATTCATTTTTACAGTGTCAGAAACGGATTTATGGGAATGCCGAGAGAACAGCTCCCCTCTCTTTGGAAAAGTCTAAAAGAGGGTTGGTCCGTCGTTATTCCATTTGTCGTACTGATATTCTACATTATCAAGGGGGTCTCTCTGTCCGTTTGTGCATCCAAAGGGATAATTGCCGTCATTATATGTACCATGATAGATCCTTCCACACGGTGGACGCCGGTAAAATTGCTGAAAACACTGGAATCGGGGGCCCGGCAATGCATCGTGGTTGTTATAGCTTGTACTGTGGCCGGAGTTATAATTGGAACCTTTTTTGTTTCCGGGCTTGGCGATACTTTAGCCCGTCAGATTGTTATGTCCAGCTACGGTATTCTTCCCGTTGCGCTTATTATTTGTGCTGTCGTTTCCTTGATTCTGGGAATGGCCATGCCGACAGTGGCTGTATATATCACACTACTTCTAGTTGCCGTTCCAGCGATGATTAAGATGGGCGTACCTGAATTTTCAGCCCATTTCTTCTGTTTCTACTTCGGTCTGCTTTCAGCTATTACACCGCCTGTTGCCCTTGCCGCTTTTGTGGCAGCGGGAATATCGGGAGACAGCCCGATGAAGACGGCCTTTACCGCATCACGAATCGCGATGCCCCTGTACATAGTTGCTTTTTTTCTACCTTATAATGCAGCCATGACATGGGGCGGCAGCGCTTTTGAAATTCTCGCAACGGTTGTTCTCGGTATTGTCGGGGCAATAGCCGTAGCGGCCAGTACGGCAGGTTTCTTGATAGTGAAAGTACGATACTGGGAACGGATTCTTTTTCTCATCGGCGGCCTTGCCTTACTCAGCCCTTTTACCATTACGAGGCTGGCCGGAGCCGGTTTAATCATAATATGCGTTTTTACACAAAAAATTCAGCGAAGAAAATCCGTTTCCGTTGATGATCAAACTTGATGACTTCGTTAAAAGTCGAATTTCCCCACAGGGGTACGGAGCTAAGAGACAATAAGCAATAAAACAGGATGTTTTCTGAGTCCTCTGAAAGCTCAGCGGTGAAAAATGACTTTTTACGACGCCATCAAGATTGATGATCCCAAGTTTAAAGGGTAATGCCTGAAATGAAAATTAAGTAGAAGAGATTCTTAAGTCGGCAATGGATGGTTTAATCCTGATTCCTATTTACGGAAAAAACCTAAAATCAATAACGAAAGGGAGGTATTTTTATAATGAAGCAGACGGCTATAAATAAATGTATGGAAATTTCAGAAGATCCATATCGCTACCTGAAGAATTTAAAAGAAGGAAACGGGCGGAAGATTATTTCCTGTTTTGCTATGCATATTCCAGAAGAACTGATTCATGCGGCAGGAATGTTACCGGTCATTGCATGGCGGAGCAATGAATCTGTAACGAGTGGGCATTCTCATGTGGCACCTTATAACTGCGGTCTTACAAGAAGTTATATCGATGATATTGTTAAGGGAAAACTTGATTTTATTGATGGTATCGTTGTCAACAGAATGTGTTTGCAGGCCCAGGGGCTGCCGTTTATTCTGGAGCAGAATATCAAACTTCCTTTTTTAGTTTACCTGTCCTTGCCTGCCCTATACGGCGGTAAAGCGGTGCACGATTTTTTGTTGGAAGAAATGAATCGGCTGAAGGCGAGCCTGGAAGAGTATGGAGGGCGGAAAATTACAACCGAAGATCTTAACGCCACCATTGAAACTTACAATAAAAACAGGAAACTGCTGTCTGAAATATATGATATAAGAAGAGAGAATCCAGGTATAATAAAAGCAAGAGAGTTGCTATCCGTTGTCCATTCCAGCATGCTTATGCCGAAGGAGGACAATAACGATCTTCTTCAAAAGGTAATTGATGAACTAAAAGCAAGAAAAGTTGATGAAAAGACCGTAAAAGGGTTAAAAATAATCATCTATGGTTCGTTATGCCAGACACCTCACCGAGAGCTTCTTGATATGATAGAGGAACTGGGTATGATAATTGTCGATGATGACATTTTTATAGGGTCAAAATATTTTGCGAATCAGGTATCTGTTGGCAGCAACCCGGTTCAAGCTCTTGCAGACCGCTATCTGCTAAAGAACCCGGCATGCCCCACCAAAGGGGATTTGAAAACAGACTGGACCGATTATCTCATTGAAATGGCGGAAAAGAATGAAGCCAAAGCGATTCTCAGCCTGATGATCAAATACTGTCCTCCGCATATGTGCTATTATCCAGATATAAAAAGCAAGCTCGAAAAAAGTGGAATCTCGGAAATATTGATTGAGGTCGAACATGAGGTGATATCTATTGAGCAGGTCAGAACAAGATTACAATCGTTTGTCGAAAATATAGGAGGTGTATAATATGTCGGAATATAAATTAAACAGGCTTGAAACAACGAAACTGATAGGTCCTATTGTTGATAATCACTGGGCCAATCTCCGGAAAGCAAAGGAAAATGGCGAGCAGGTGGCATGGTGTTCGGGTCCTATGTTTGCGTTTCCCTATGCAATGGGAATGAAATGTCACTTCATGGCAGGATATGCGGCGTACGCCGGAGGAAGAGGAGCGGCACAGCATCTACTGGAAGTTGCCGAAGGAGAAGGTGATCTGGTAGATGCCTGTTCCTACCATAAACTCCACATGGGAATGGCTGCTGCGGTGAAAAAAGGAATTCCGGTAAGAGAAGATGTAATTCTGCCGCTGCCGGATTTGTTGATAACCGGCAGGCTTTGTCCTGAAATGTCTCATTATGGAGAAGGGTTGTACCGAAGAATGGGTATTAATGTTGTGGGGATCGATACACCTCCCCCGGCAAGCCCATCGGAAGTTCATGACCTAGAAAGGTTCGCCGAAGGACAGATTCGGGAAAACCTTATTCCGGAGCTGGAAAGAATTTGCGGAAAACCGTTTGATTACGACCGGTTAAGTGAAATCCTGGCTACACTCAAGGAAACAGCGATTATCCGAAATGAGTGCTGGGAGTATTTCAAGCTTAAACCATCTCCGTGGACTCTTTGGGATTATGGTGTAAGTATTGCTCCTGTTTTTTATATGATGGGCAGTCCCGAAGCTGTACCGTATTATAAAAAGCTTAAGGCGGAACTGGCGGAGCGTGCTGAAAAAAAGATCGGAGCTGTTGAACCGGAAAAGCACAGGGTTTACTGGGACGGATGGCTGCCCTGGGGTTTTCTGGGCAAATTCAGCCGTAAAATGACCAGCCTGGGAATAGTGCCCCTGGTTGGCAGATACCCTTGGGAATTTTTTCCCCATCCTGAGACAATTGATACCGAGGAAGATCCGGTGAAATGTTTTACAAAACAGGTATATTCCAACGGAGGACTGGCTAAACAGAACATGCCGAACATGAGTCTGCCGACAATACAAAGATGGATCGAGGATTATAAAATTGACGGTGTGATAATGTTCAGTTCCAAAACATGCAGAATGTGGAATCTGGGGCATCCGGACTTTATAAACGCAATTGAAAAGAAAAACGGTATTCCCGGTGTTGTAATAGATGGCGACATGGTAGATGCCAGGATGAACTCTGATGCTCAGATTGAAACCAGGCTTGAAGCCCTTGCCGAAATGATGGAGGCAAGAAGGAAATAATGATCGGAGGGTTAAAAATGTCGTATTTTGCAGGAATTGATATAGGCTCCCTGTGCACCAAGGCCGTTATTATCAATTCAGACGGTAAGATTGTATCCTACTCAATCATCAGAAGCGGTGCCGCTTATAAGGGTGCGGGAGAGGAAGTTTTAAACGATGCATTGTTACGTGCAGGGCTGAAGCATGATGATGTTTTGTATACCATTTCAACAGGTTACGGAAGAGCAAGGGTGCCGATTGCAGACGGGCAGGTTACTGAAATTACATGTCACGCCCGAGGCGCAAACCATGTTTTTCCCGAAGCAGGCGCTGTTATCGATATCGGCGGTCAGGACAGCAAAGTGATCGAGATCGGTGATGATGGGCGGGTATTGAAGTTTGTTATGAACGATAAGTGCGCTGCCGGAACCGGAAGGTTTCTGGAAGTAATGGCAGGTACGCTTGAGGCTGATCTTGATGAAATGAGTGAATTCGCCCTTAAGTCAAAAAGAGATGTGGAAATAAGCAGCATGTGTACGGTTTTCGCGGAATCAGAGGTTATCTCTCTCTTTGCCGAAGGCGCTGAAAAAGTCGATATTGCTTCGGGAATATACAGATCTATCGCCCGAAGAGTTACAGGACTTGCGAGCCAGATTGTCAAAGGGAAGAAAGTGACCATGACCGGTGGCGTTGCAAAAAGCAAAGGTATGGTGAAAGCGCTTGAGAAAAATCTTGGCACTTTGCTTCTGGTTGCGGATGAACCACAAATAATCGGTGCCTTAGGAGCTGCTTTGATAGCAAAAACTAAATTTGATTTACAATAATGTCTTAATAATGACGGTCTCGTATAAGGTCAAAACGAGATACTACCGAGACAGAAGATACCTATAAATTATTGAAATCATAGGATCTACGCCTTCTCTGAACTGACAGGGACGGGAGCTGTATTCATCGTATTAAGGAGGTTGTTTATGGATTTTTCTTTTACAAAAGAGGAGGAAAAGTTCCGCCGGGATGTGCGGGAGTTTCTTGAGAGTGAAATAAAGAAAGGAACTTTTACGCCAATGAGTAACGCATTTATGGAGTCATCTTCTTCCGACTTTTCTAGGCTGATAGCTGAAAAAGGATGGATAGGGCTTACTTGGCCGAAAAAATACGGCGGGAAAGGAAGTTCATTTGTTGTCAGGACCATATTAATAGAAGAGCTGCTCAGATACAGGGCACCGTTAATCTACCATTTTGTGGGGGAACGTCAGATGGGGCCGGCGCTCATGCATTTTGCTTCAGAGGAGCTTAAGGATGAGTTTCTACCAAAGATAAAAAGCGCACAAATTTCGTTTTGTATCGGAATCAGCGAGCCGGACGCAGGGTCGGATGTCTCTTCAGTTTCCACCTACGCCCGTGAGGAAGGTGATTATTATATTATTAACGGGCAGAAGATATGGACAACTCATGCTCACAATGCCGATTATATCTGGGTGATTGCTTTAACAGATCAAGAAGGCCCCAGTTATAAAAATTTAAGTGAAATAATTGTTGACCTTAAGAGCCCCGGAGTCACCATAAGGCCGCTTTATAACATGACCGGAAAGCATTCATTCAACGAAGTATTTTTTGATAATGTGAAAATACATAAAAAATATCTCGTCGGTGAAAAAAACAGAGGCTTTTATCAGATGATGTCACAGGTCGATTATGAAAGATCGGGTATTGAGCGATTGATGCAAAATTATCATATACTTGAAATGTCCAAAGCTTACATAAAAGAAAATAAAACACTTGCTTCCGATCCTGTTGTGCGGGAACAAATGGCACAGTTTGAAATCGAATTTGAAGTGGGCCGTTTGTTATGTTACCGGGTGGCATGGACTGTTGATCAAGGAATTATTCCCAATCTTGAAGCCGCCATCAGTAAAGCTTTCTGCACAAGGTATGAGCAGAGACTCGGAGATTTTGCCACGCATATCCTAGGTCAGTTCGGACAGGTGCTGCCGGGATTTCCGGATACACCTCTATCCGGCGAGATTGCTGAATCATACCTCTGGAATCCTTCTTATACAATGCAGGGCGGAACAACAGAGGTGTTGAAGACAATAATTGCAACAAGAGGTCTCGGACTTAAATTCAAGAAAAAGTAAACTGAGAAACAAAATGAATAACCGTTCATCGTTTACGGTACCGGCTAACCAAAAAGAGAATTTTAATAGATTTTGGTAAAGATGGAGCTGCGAAAATAAAAATACCGGTATAAATCGCAGCAAATTATACTTATGTCGGCCGATTTTTCACATTTTGGGAAATAAAGATAAACTGTAAACAGACAACCGTAGACGGGTAGCAAGACGATACGGAGGATTGATTATGGACTTTAACTATAACAAAGAACAAAAAATGTACCAGGATTCGGCAAGAGATTTTTTTGTAAAAGAATGTTCTTTTGACCTGTTGCGGGAAATATTCAACACTGAAGAGGGATATTCAAAAGAACACTGGGATAAAATTGCATATCTCGACTGGACCGGCATGATCATAGATGAGGAATATAATGGTATTGGCGGAACCTTTCTCGATCTTTGTCCGATAATTGAAGAGATGGGAAGAGCCATGTTTCCGGGACCGTTCCTTGTCACTGCGGTTTCAGCGGCAGCCCTTATTTCAAAAGAAGGCGACGAACGGATAAAGAAAAAAATACTGCCCTTAATTTCAGACGGTAAAGCAATTGTTTCAATAGCTATAGGAGAAACAGGCACCGAAGCGGCTCCGGAAGATATTAAGACCACTGCAAAAAGAACAGATGACGGATATATTCTTAACGGCTCAAAATTATTTGTTCCTTATGCCCATGTGAGTGATTACATAATATGCCTTGCTCTGGATGAATCCGTGCCCGGTGGAGGGCTGACGCTTTTTATGGTGGACGGGAATTCAAGTGGTCTTGAATGCACGCCCATTCCAACCTTTTCCGTTGATAAATACAGCAAGGTTGATTTCAAGGGAGTTAAGACGAAGCAGAGAGACATCATCGGAACACCGGGCATGGGCTGGGAAGCGGCAGAAAAGCTACTGACTTTGGCTGCCGCATCCGCGTGTGTGCAAATGATAGGAGGAATGGAAAGAGTACTCGAAATGACGGTAGACTGGGTAAAAAACAGAAAACAGTTCGGAATGCCCATCGGGAGTTTCCAGGCTATACAGCATCATTGTGCGGAAATGGCCATTGATGTTGAATCATCAAAATTTATAACATACCAGGCGGCATGGAAATTGAGTAAAACTTTCGATGCTAAAAGAGAAGTATCAATGGCCAAAGCATGGACAGGAGATGCGTACCAAAGGCTGACAGCGACGGCGATTCAGGTTCACGGCGCAATGGGATTCACCGAGGAATATAATCTTCATTATTATTATAAACAAGCTAAATCGTTACAGCTCATGCATGGGGATTACCGTTATCACAGGCAGAAGGTCGCTAAGGATTCAGGATATTAAATCCTGAATTCAGCGATTAGGGGAAAAATAAAAATGGAAAAACAACACGATACGATGGGGGAACTGTTAGAGAGGAATGCCGAGCTATATCCTCAACACCTTGCCGTGATAAGCGGAGAGAAAAGGATAACCTATGCGGAGCTATATGCGGAGGCAAACAGGCTTGCTCGTGGATTTCTTGCGTTGGAGATCAGGAAAGGCGATAGAATAGCTTTGCTGATGGATAACAGGCCCGAATGGATTTCAATGGCGTTTGCTCTGGGGAAAATCGGTGCTGTTCTTGTACCAATAAACATTCGGTATCGCTCATACGAGCTCGATTATATTCTGAACCATTGCAGACCGAAAATATTAGTAATGATAGACTCCTTTTTCAATACGGATTTTGTCAAAATGTTGTACGGACTTTGCCCGGAACTGAAAAACTCAGAAAAGGTTAATCCGTCTTTGGAAAAGTTTCCTTACATAAAGCAGATTTTTTGTTTTTCCGACGAAGAATTTCCAGGGTTATCAAAATACGCTGAATTGCCGGGACGGACTGAGGAGGTCAACCAAGAAGATGTTACGGCGGCTGAAAGTCAGGTGAGTACTCATGATGCCGCTTATATTCTCTATACATCCGGAACTACCTCATTTCCAAAGGGCGTTGTTTTGACACATGCCAATGTCTGTAAAAATGGTAAAAACATCGCCATCAGAATGCAGGTAAGCAGTAGCGACAATTTCTGGGTCCCGATTCCGCTTTTTTTCAGCTTTGGTTGTGCCAATGCTTTGATGACGGCGTTTTCAGCAGGCGCCTGTGTGGTATTGCAAGGGATATTTGATCCCGGTGAAGCATTGAAACTGATTGAAAGGGAAAAGTGCACGGTGATGTATGCAATGCCTACCATGTATCTTCCAATGATCGAGCATCCAGACCTTGGAGTGATTGATATTTCATCATTGCGAACAGGGTGCATCATCGGTTCTGCAGATAATATCAGAAGCGTCATTAAAAAGATGGGTGTGTCCAAAATAAACAACGGTTATGGAATGACGGAAACAAGTGCTATCTGCTGTATGACAAACGTCAACGATTCGGAAGATGTTCGGATCAATAGTGTGGGCAAGCCGTTTTCCGGTGGATCAATCGTTATTAAAGAGCCCGATACATCAAAACGGGTTAAAAACGGACAAAAGGGTGAGATTTGCGTTAAAGGGTACAATGTAACCGGGAAGTATTATAATGATCCTGAAAAGACATTGGCGGCATTTGATGATGAGGGTTTTTTAAAAACAGGTGACATCGGTCTCATTGACATAAACGGCTGTCTTAGGTTTAAAGGAAGATATAAAGATATGCTCAAAACCAGTGGTATCAATGTTTCCACACTGGAAGTGGAAATGTTTCTTGAAACAAACCCGGATGTTAAAGAGGCTCAGGTTGTTGGCATACCCGATAAGGTAAAGCAAGAAATCGGCTTTGGGTTTGTGAAACTTTCACAGGGTTCGCGATGTTCGGCGGAAGATATCATCAATTATTGTAAAGGATCCATAGCAAGTTATAAGATACCTAAATATATACGCTTTATCTCTGAGTTTCCCCTAACAGGAAGTGGTAAGATAAAAAAATTTATGCTTCGTGAACAGGCAATGAAAGATTTGGGCATTACGGATGAATAAAATTTCCACACTAACCACAGGAGGTATCAAATGAGAGGAAATGTTTTACGAAGAGCGGGTTTTATTTTTGTTTTA
>JAXHVO010000030.1 GCA_034189135.1 Thermodesulfobacteriota bacterium
AAGAAAGAATCCTCAAGGGAATTGAAGAAATCAATACTGAGCCCGTTGTACATTGCTGGAAGAAATTCGATTTACCGCAAGCTAATATGTAAAAGTATTAATGAAACGTATTACTAGATAACAACTGTGGCCTGTCAAGTGCCGGAAAAGCTTCTATACGATGCAGATGGGAATTTTTGCAACGTAATCGCGTTTAAGGACAGTTAAAAAAGAGTTGAAGTTAGGGGAGTAATAATTGGATCTAAAAAAGATAAACGTTGCCTTGGATAATTTTGCGCTGATCATCATTGGTGCCGGAGCCTCTTTGGTTTATTATATTTTTGCAATAACCAGTCATGTCGGTCAGGGTATAAAAATATTAATTACCATCGGAATCATACTGTTAATCAGTATTTTTACTCAAATTTTATTAAACAGTATTAAAAAGGCTCAGGAATCTTTGAAAGAAGTGAATAGAACTTTAGAAAAGAAAGTGAGTGAGCGTACTGCCGAACTGCAAAAGTCTGAAGCAAAATATCGCACCATTTTTCAAAATACCGGAGCTGCAATAATTATTGTGGAAGAGGATATGAAAATATCGCTTGTCAACTCAGTGTTTATGAATCTTTCAGGATATGCGCGGGATGAAATCGAAGGCCGTTTGACGTTAACCAAATTTATCGGTGTTAAAAATCGCCGAAAACTGTTGGCAGGCCAGGCAGAATTTGGTGAAAAAACAGATTCTCAATTCATTGCTAAAAACTTTGCCTGCAAATTCATTGATAAAAACGACACCGGTAAAGATATTCTTATTACTTTGGCAAATATCCCCGGAACAGAAAAAAGTGTGGTTTCCATCACCGATGTTTCCGAACTGAAAGAAGCTGAAAAGCAAATCTACCACCAGGCATTCCATGACAGTCTGACCAATTTGCCAAACAGGGCTTTGTTTATCGAACATCTGATCATGGCAATCAAGCGTGGCAAAAGAAGTCAAAATTATTTTTTCGCTGTCATTTATCTGGATATCGACCGTTTTAAACTGATCAACGACAGCCTAGGCCATAATATTGGTGATGAACTCCTTATTGAATTTGCCAGCAGAATACAGGATATGTTGAGGGATATTGATACACTGGCACGATTTGGAGGAGATGAATTTGTCATACTTTTAGAAGATATAGAAGATGAGAACTACGCGGTACTGGTTGCGGAAAGGCTTCAAAAGTCATTAAAGTCTCCCTTTGAAATAAAAGGGAATGATATTTATGCGCCTGCAAGTTTTGGAATCGTTTTAAACACCAAGATATACAGTGACCCGGAAATCATCATTCGTGATGCAGATGCCGCCATGTATCATGCAAAGGAAAAGGGGAGATCGCAATTTAAGATATTCGACAAGACCTTGCATGAAAAGGCCTTAAAGCTGCTGAAGATCGAAACCGATATGAGAAGGGCCATAGAAAATAAGGAGTTTGACCTTTACTATCAACCGATTGTTTCTTTGGATAATATATCTATCATAGGCTTTGAAGCCCTTATTCGATGGAATCATCCCACCCAGGGTCTGGTTTATCCAGACTCATTTATCCCGGTTGCTGAAGAGACCGGCCTGATCATACCGATAGGCAGATGGGTTCTAAAAAAGGCCTGCAGAGATTTACGCAGGTGGGATGAACAGGTAAAAAGCAAATGGCCACTGTTTATGAGTGTTAATATTTCCAGCAAACAATTTTTACGGCCAAGTCTGATCGATGATATTAAGGCAATCCTTGATGAAACGGGCTTGCCACCTGACAAGTTGAAACTGGAAATAACAGAGACAGCACTCATGGAGGATGTTAAAGAAACAATCCCCCTAATACAGAGGCTGAAAGATTTTGGGGTGCAAATTGTTATTGACGACTTCGGGACAGGATATTCTTCTATGAGTTACCTGCAGAAACTGCCCATCGATACCTTAAAAGTGGATCAAAGTTTTATTTCAAGGATTGAAAACAATGGCGATAATGAAAATAGAAATATCGTTGAAACGATTATTGCCCTGGCACATAAGCTGGATCTGAAGGTGGTTGCGGAAGGAGTGGAAACCAATACGCAGCATTCGGTGCTTTCACAAATGAATTGCCAGCTGGCCCAGGGGCATTTATTTTCCAGACCGCTTAAAAAGGAAAAGATGGATGAACTCATCGAGAAAATTGAACGGTATTCCAGGGCAGAACCGAACAAAAGATACAGCTTAAAAGATCTGTTACTTCATTCCGCCACCAGCTTAAAAAAGAAAGCTCACAGTTCTTAGCTGTCA
Source organism: Thermodesulfobacteriota bacterium (assembly GCA_034189135.1). Taxonomy (NCBI): domain Bacteria; kingdom Pseudomonadati; phylum Thermodesulfobacteriota; species Thermodesulfobacteriota bacterium. The sequence continues at coordinate 2,285 of JAXHVO010000030.1, forward strand.
TATGGTCGTTCATAGCCGATAGCAGATATCTTCTAACCCGCCAAAATTTATTGTTCTCAAATTAAATTCAATGAGTACAACAACAGATATTAAGAAGTTTTCCCCTGATCAAATAGCCGGTCAGCACCTGATGGTCGGATTTGAAGGAACCAAACTCAACCAGGAACTGATGTTTCTCATCGATACCATCAAGGTGGGGGGGGTCATTCTGTTTTCCGGGAACCTTCACAATTATGATCAAATAAAGAACCTTTGCAGCTCTATACAAAACTATGCTTTGTCCAAGAATCAGCCGCCATTATTTATTTCCATTGACCAGGAAGGGGGACAGGTTGCCCGACTGAAGAAACCCTTTACCCAGTTTCCCGGCAACCCTGAAATGAAAGGACCGGATGATGCTGAATATTTTGCAGCAACAACAGCCAAAGAACTGCGAGAGGTGGGGATAAATATGAACATGGCGCCTGTGCTGGATGTGGCACCGGAAAATATTCAGAGTATTATGGCCCAAAGGGCCTTCGGAGCTGATCCTGAATTTGTATCAGACATGGGGGCAAAGGTAATAGAGCATCTTCAGCGAAGAGGGGTGATGGCTGTTGCCAAGCACTTTCCCGGCATAGGTCGTACAACGACAGATTCCCATGTTGAATTGCCTTTTGTTGAAGCAGATTTATCAGACCTTAAATCTTTTGATCTTTTGCCGTTTGTATCTGCAGTTAAAAATGATGTGGCCGGAGTGATGCTGTCTCATATACTTTATAGACAAATCGATCCGGTATGGCCGGCAAGTATGTCTTCGATTATCGCGAAAGAGCTTTTACGGGATCAAATGGGTTATGATGGAATCGTCATGACAGACGACTTGGACATGGGGGCCGTGGTTAAACATTATGATATTATCACCGCCATCAGACAGATACTTGCAGCAGAAATCGATGTTGTACTGATATGTCACCAGGGGCCTGATATTGAAACAGGATTTACCGAGATACGCAAAAATATTATCGACTCGCAGGAAATAAAGGCAAAATCAGAGGCTTCTCTGAGGAGGATACTGAAACTGAAACAGCGGTATTTAAGTTTATAGCCGATTGGCTTGCTTAAAGAGCACGGCGTTCAAGGAGCGCTTTGTTTTATGACTTAAATCTGCTGCGGGCAGATGCCCCTAAAGGCAGAAGTCCGCTCATCGAGTCCCGGAAGGAACACTCTTAAAGCCCGAAAGGCGGCTTCTCATACCTCCCTGGAATACACATCATCATTAATATCCGATTTCTTTCCACTTACCAGGTAGTGATAGCCTGTTGTTGCGATCATGGCTGCATTGTCCCCGCATAGATGGTAAGAAGGGATATGAACCACAATTCCGTTGGGTTCCGCATCATGTTTAACTTTATTTCTTAGCCTGTCATTTGCCGCTACGCCGCCGACAATGGCGATATGTTTGCATTTCTTTTCCATTGCCGCATTGATAATTTTGTATGACAATACATCGACCACCGCTTCCTGAAAGCTTGCAGCGATATGGGGAATTATCTTTTTGTATTCTTCCCGATGGGTCTTAATGTATCGATTTACTGCGGTTTTTATTCCACTGAAGCTGAAATCGAAACCGGATTTATCCAAAAAAGATCTTGGAAAGGAGATCTTTTCAGGATTGCCCTCTTGGGCAAGTTTTCCGATAATCTCTCCACCGGGATATCCGAGCCCCAGCATCTTGGCCACTTTATCAAAGGCTTCGCCTGCCGCATCATCCCGTGTGCTGCCCATCAGTTCAGTTTCGATATAAGATGTCACATAGTATATACTGGTATGACCGCCGGATACCAGCAGCGCAGTAAAGGGAAACGTTGGGGGATTTGACTCCAGAAATACGGAATTCAGGTGACCCGTAAGATGACTGACTCCCACGCATGGAATGTCAAGGGTCATGGCATATGCTTTTGCAAATGAAAAGCCTGCCAGCAGGGAGCCAATAAGACCGGGCCCCTGGGTGACTGCAACCGCATCAAGATCTTTTATATCAATACCGGATTGTAAAATTGCTTTTTTTACCACCGGAACGATCGCTTCAATATGTTTTCTAGAAGCCAGCTCGGGAACTACCCCGCCATACGGATGGTGCACGGCAATCTGGGATGATACCACTGAAGATAATACTTCAGTACCGTCAACAACCACCGATGCTGCTGTTTCGTCACAGGATGTTTCAATGCCGAGAATGATCAACGGTATAAAGTACACCAAAGAGTCTAGAGCTCGCGCTGTTGCGAGTCGTTAATAAATTGGGCATGGCCAATGCATCATTTCCAACTGACAGAGGCCTTTGCAAAAGGTCATTTTTTAAAAATCTCTTTTTTTTTAGTGATAGACACCCGCCTGGGGTCCGTTCTTCCGTTTCCTCATGTTTTGCACACGGGTGTGTTTGTTTGACCTTTTGCTATCCATTCCAAAAGGCGAATCACATGCCTGACTATATTGACTGACAAAGAAATTTTATTGACTTTTATCACCTTTAATCCTGTGGCCTGGCATGGTTAAATCCAGCGGATTTTATTAGCAGAGCTCTTGCGCTCAGAAATATTCCCGATCAGAAACGCTTTTTCATCCATAGCCAGAAGACGTTCCAAAACTTCATTGGCCGCTTGCTCGGGGACCACGGCGATGAGGCCGAGCCCGTTATTAAAGGTGCGCATCATTTCTGTATCTGAGATTTTGCCTGCCTCCTGCAGGAATTGAAACACAGGGGGTATATCCCAGCTTCCTCTTCGAATGACCACTTCACATGCTTGGGGTATGATACGAAGGATATTATCTTCAATCCCCCCCCCTGTGATATGGGCAATTCCATGCACGGGCAGGTCCTTTATAATGCTTTGAATGGTTTGGGAATAAATTTTTGTGGGGGTGAGGATTTCTTCGCCGATGGTTTTGCCAAGTTCAGCTATATGGGTGGAATGATCAAGTTTTAGAATATCAAAACAAATCTTGCGTACAAGTGAGTATCCATTGCTGTGAAGCCCGCTGGATGCGATCCCGATAAGTTTATCTCCCACACGGGTTTCAGAACCGTCCAGTATCTTAGAGTTATCTGCAATTCCGACGGTAAACCCGGCAAGGTCATATTCATTTTCCCTGTAAAACCCTGGCATTTCAGCCGTTTCACCACCAATAAGTGCACACCCGGCCTGTCGGCAGCCTTCACCAATTCCGGTAATAATTTCTTCGGCAAGCGCGTTATCTAATTTTCCCATTGAAAGATAATCGAGAAAGAAAAGAGGTTTGGCTCCTTGAACCGCAATGTCATTGACGCACATGGCAACAAGGTCGATGCCTATGGTGTTGTGCCTGTTCATAGAGAATGCGATTTTGAGCTTGGTCCCCACACCGTCTGTGGAGCTGACCAGAACCGGATTTTTATATTCGGATGTGTTAAGGGCAAACAGGCCGCCGAAACCGCCGATTTCGCCAATTACCCTTGACCTGGGGGTTTGTTTTGCTATTTCTTTTATGATGCCAACCAGCTTGTTTGCCTTTTTAATGTCCACGCCAGCATCAGCATAAGTTAATGGTTTGGTCATTTCAGTCTCCAAATGCGTTTTTATTAAAGCATAATAATCCTTAAAAATTAAACGGATTAAGTTTAAAAGTCAAAACAATTTTTTTGACATACCAATGATTGTATTGTAAACAGTAAACTTTATAAAATAGTATCTCATCTATTTGTTGAATTGCGGAGGTTTTCCATGACTACTTTTGCAAGGCTTGATCGGCTGCCACCTTATGTATTTGCCACAGTAAACAAGATAAAAATGGATGCCAGGTATGCAGGGGAAGATATAATAGATCTGGGGATGGGGAACCCTGATCTGGGCACACCACAGCATATTGTTGATAAACTGTTGGAAGCGGCCCAGAAGCCCCACAACCACAGGTACTCGGCATCCATGGGTATTACCAAGCTCAGGGTGGCGATTTCCCAATGGTATAAACGAAGGTTTGACGTGGATATTGACCCGGACACTGAAGCCATAGTCACCATCGGTGTAAAAGAAGGAATGTCTCATCTTATTCTGGTCACTATCCGGCCGGGTGATGTTGTTTTTACGCCGAACCCGACTTACCCGATCCATCCGTATTCGACCATTATCGCCGGCGGGGACGTGCGGGGAATACCTGTCGGCCCGGAACACGATTTTTTTGAAAACCTAATCAATGCGACGAGGCAGACCTGGCCGAGGCCAAAAATATTAGTTTTAAGCTATCCGCACAATCCCACCACGGAGGTGGTTGACCATGATTTTTTTGAAAAACTGGTCGATTACGCCAAAGAAAATAATATCATGATCATTCATGATTTTGCCTATGCCGACCTTGTTTTTGACGATTATAAAGCGCCCAGTTTTTTACAGGCCAAGGGGGCAAAAGACGTGGGGGTTGAATTTTTTTCCATGTCTAAAAGTTACAGCATGCCCGGCTGGCGGGTCGGTTTTTGTGTAGGAAATAAGGAGATTATTGCCGCACTTCGCAGGATAAAGAGTTATCTTGATTATGGGATTTTTCAGCCGATACAAATTGCATCCATTATTGCTTTAAACGGTCCCCAGGATTGCGTGAAAGAGATTTGCCAAACGTATCAGGAACGAAGAGACGCACTTATTTCCGGGCTTAGTAGGGTAGGCTGGAATATCAAACGCCCCAAAGGGACGATGTTTGTTTGGGGAAAAATACCTGATCAATATGTAAAGATGGGTTCGGTGGAGTTTTCCAAATTTTTAATTAAAGAGGCCAGGGTTGCGGTTTCTCCAGGGTTGGGATTTGGTGAGTACGGTGATGAGTATGTGAGGTTTGCTTTGATAGAAAACAAGATGCGTATTAATCAGGCGGTGAGGGGGATCAAGAATATCCTGTAATTTGAAGTGGTAGTAAACAAATTCGTATTCTACGGCAGAAATTTTAGATTATTTTAATCAAGTTTTGCAGACTTTATTTTCAGCAGTGCTTGAATTTTTAATAGTTGATTCATTCGAAGGTGTGAATCGAGACGGTTATATTCTTTTCTTCCAGGTAATATGAATCTAACCAGTTGCAGCGTGTCCTGATATATGGGATGAAGTGTAACCGTTGCTAAATGATTTTAATCTATAGATCTATCCCAAATATCAGGACACTGCGAAAAGGTGGAATAGATGACCCACATATCCCCTTACAGAAAAAAATATAACCGTCTCGATTCTCATCTGGTTTTATAACTTACGAATCGTCAGAGCATCGTTTTTTGCAAAAAAGGTTGTGAAACTTGAGCAAGATATTGAATGGTAGCATAGTGAAATAAGGAAGCGGTCTTTATGGAAAATATTAATGTGGGCTTGCTCGGATGCGGCACTGTTGGAACCGGTGTGGCTAAAATTCTTATGGAAAACAAAGGCCTGATAAGCTCCAGGGTCGGCGCAAGCTTAAACCTGAAAAGTGTTGCCGACATCGATATTACTTCAGACAGGGGTTTACAATTTGGCAAAAATGTTTTAACCACCGACCCCTATAAGGTGGTTGATGATCCTGATATTGACATTATTTTAGAGATGGTCGGCGGTGAGACCATCGCCAAGGACTTTATCCTAAAAGCCATTGAAAATGGAAAGCATGTGGTGACTGCAAATAAGGCACTGCTTGCCAATCAGGGAAATGAAATATTCAGAGCTGCGGAAGAAAAAGGTGTTGATCTTGCTTTTGAAGCCAGTGTCGGAGGCTGCATGCCGATCATTAAATCCCTGCGGGAGTCTCTGGTGGGGAATAAAATAAAATCCATGATCGGTATTTTAAACGGAACATGCAACTATATTCTATCTAAGATTACAGATGATGGAAGCCCATTTAAAGAAGCTCTTGCAGAAGCACAGGCAAAAGGATATGCCGAAGCCGAACCCACCCTGGATGTGGAAGGATACGATGCGGCTCACAAATTGGCTCTTTTGACATCTCTGGCTTATGGTACTGAAATCGATTTGAGGCATATATATATTGAAGGAATTTCCGGGGTCACCCCCATGGATATTGAATATGCTGAGCAATTCGGCTACAGAATAAAGCTGCTTGCGGTTAGTAAAAATAGGGGAGATGCAGTTGAAGCAAGGGTTCATCCCACCATGATCCCGTTTGACAATATTCTATCAAATGTCAACGGCAGCCTGAATGCAATTGCCGTTTCAGCCGATGCAGTGGGCGATATCCTGCTTTATGGCCGAGGTGCAGGGATGATGCCGACGGCCAGCAGTGTTGTCAGTGATACAGTTGATCTGGCGCGAAACATTTTATCAGGATCAACAAGAAGGATCCCGCTCCTTTCATATCAGATGGAAAATATCCGAAAAATTCCTGTGATGCCTATGGATGAAATATTTACCCATTACTATATCCGGTTTTCCGCTTTGGACAAACCCGGTGTGCTCTCCACAATATCCGGGATTTTGGGGAAAAAGGATATCAGCATAAAGTCGGTTCAGCAGAAAGGACGGAAAACAAATGGTTCGGTCCCCCTTGTGATGCTTACCCATCGAGCCAAAGAGGCGGATGTATCGAAAGCATTATCGGAAATCAATTCGCTGGATGTTGTCAGTCGCCAACCGGTATTGATTAGGATAGAGGATGAGAACAACCAGGATTGATTCACTCGCAAAAGTAACGTCGATGGCCAAACAGAAATCCCCTAAACCAAACGCAGTTTTTTCACAGAAACAAAACATACAGCATGTCGAGTTCCTGGAAGATTGCGACAAATCATCAGATGGGACTTTTAGGACGCCGTCGGGATTAATAACCATGAAGTGAGGTGTAGATGTATATTATATGTGCGGACTTAGAAGGTATTTTTGTTCCCGAGGTCTGGATCAATGTGGCTGAGAAAACCGGTATAGAAGAACTCAGACTGACCACACGTGATATTTCAGACTATGATGTTTTGATGAAAAAACGCCTTTCCATCCTTGATGAAAACGGGCTCAAATTAAAGGACATTACCGATGCCATAGCAACCATGGAACCGCTGGACGGTGCTCTGGAGTTTCTTGACTGGCTGAGGTCGCAACTTCAACTCATTATTGTATCAGATACCTACGTTGAATTTGCCAAACCCTTAATGAGAAAACTTAAATGGCCGACATTATTCTGTCATTCGTTATCCGTAGATAAAAGAGGAAAAATCACAGGATATAATTTGCGACAGAAGGACAGCAAGAAAAAAACAATTCAGTCGCTGCAAAGCCTTAATTATAAGGTGATCGCCATTGGTGATTCTTATAACGATATTACCATGTTGAAAGAGGCGGATAAAAGAATTCTTTTTCGTCCGCCTGACAATGTCAAGGATGAATTCCCGCAATTTTCCGTGTCATACGGATACGAAGAATTAAAAAACCTTGTTTCGCAAACGATGAAAAGAGATACTTGATGCTTACCCACCAAACAACCAATCGAGTGATTTACGGTGATACGGACAAGATGGGTTATGCCTATAATGCAAATTATTTGCGATGGTTTGAAATAGGCCGTTCAGAGACTTTCAGAGCAATGGGACTTTCTTACAAGGCAATAGAGGCCAGAGGAGTCTTTTTACCGGTATCTGAAGTTTTTTGTAAGTTTTTAACCCCAGTTCAATACGATGATATGCTGGTCATAGAGACTTCGGTCGATACCGGAGTCAAGGGCGGAATGAAGTTTGATTACTGTATAAAAAGTGAAGGCAGCACCCAGATACATGCGAAAGGATACACCCGACATGCCTTTGTGGATAAAAACGGCAGAGTCGTAAGACCCCCTGAATTTATAAAGAAATTAATTGATAAGAACAGCGATGATACATAGGGCCTTGACAACATCATATCGACAACTTGCTACCGACAATAGACGGTATATTTTTTTTATGTTGCAAGATGCTGTTACGAGTTTCGAGTTGCGAGCTATAAAAAAGGAAACCATCCCAATTAAAAACCCTTAACACGCAACTCGAAACTCGTAACAACCCAAATACAATCCAGTATGTTGTTCTTTACTCTGAAAGAGAAAATTTTTTTACGTGGCCTTGAAAATGGAAATAGACATTTCAAAATTTGAAAGATGTAAAATCCTTGTGGTGGGCGACTTGATGATTGATGAATATTTATGGGGATCTGTGGATCGGATATCCCCTGAAGCACCGGTTCAGGTCGTTTCAGTTGAAAAGGAAGAATATACACCCGGTGGTTCCGGAAATGTTGTAAACAACCTGGTCGCCCTGGGGGCAGAGGTCTTAGCGGTCGGCGTGATCGGGGCCGGCCCCGAAGGAAAACTTTTGCTGGAAAAATTCAAAAAAATCGGTGTGGATACCAGCGGAATCATTCAAGAATCGGAAAGGCCGACTACCCGAAAAACACGGATTATTGCAGAAAACCAGCATGTGCTTAGAATTGACCGGGAGACCAAAAAGGAAATATCAAACCGGACTTTTCAGGCGATTGCTGAATTTACCGAAAGGGTCATGCCCGATGTCGATATCGTACTGATTTCCGATTACGGCAAGGGTATGGTGACCAAATCCATGCTGTCCGGATTGCTTGCCCTGGCAAATAAACATAAAAAAATGACGATTGCTGATCCAAAAGGGCTTGATTTTAAAAAATATTCCGGGGTTTCAATTATTACCCCCAACCGAAAAGAAGCCGCCCTTGCCACCGGGATTGAAATTGTTAATGACTCGTCTTTGTTTACGGCGGGTGCAAACATACTTGAATCGGTTGCAATCGACAGGCTTTTAATTACCTGCGGCAAGGATGGCATGGTTTTATTTGAGAGGAATAAAAAACCATACAAAATAGGAGCAGTGGCACGTCAGGTGTATGATGTTTCCGGTGCCGGCGATACGGTACTTTCAGTGTTCGGGCTTGCCATCGCGTCAGGGCTGTCATGCAGGGAAGCAGTTGAACTTGCCAATACCGCGGCAGGGATTGTTGTCGGCAAAGTGGGAACCGCAACAGTGTCACAAAAAGAAATACTGGATGCCTTGAAACCGGCTTATGACAGAATATCAACGAAATATAAGCTGTTGGCAGAGCTGGAAAATATCGTCCATGAACTGAGGAAAAAAAATAAAAAAATTGTTTTAACCAACGGCTGTTTTGATCTTTTGCATGCCGGCCATATTGGGTTTTTTTCTGCCTCCAGACAGACAGGAGATGTCCTTATTGTGGCTCTGGATGATGATGATTCGGTTAAACGCTTGAAAGGCGAAGGGAGGCCGGTGATCAATGCCAAGGAGCGTGTTCGTATAATCAGTGCACTGGATGTGGTTGATTATGTGGTTGTTTTTTCAACAGGACAGCTTGATAAACTGATAGAAATCATTAAGCCGGATATACTTACCAAAGGAACCAATTATAACTCCAAAGAAGTTTATGGGCGAAAGCTGGTGGAGAAAATGGGAGGGCAAATTAAACTTATTCCTGTCAGTGGAAATATTTCCTCAACCCGTATCATCAACAATATTAAAAAGAGTAAATTTTGATGGCGTCGTAGAAAGTCCTATCTACTGCCTCGAGGCGGTTTTTCAGGTGCCGTATGGAATTTGTAACAGAAAGCCCTAACGGAGTTATTTTTAAGATCTTTGTGCAGCCCAGGTCCTCGAAAAATATGATATCCGGGCTTTACCGTGATGCTCTTAAAATTAAACTTATGGCGCCTCCGGTTGGGGGTGCTGCCAACAAGATGTGTATTAAATATCTGGCAAAGTGCCTTAAGGTGCCAAAGTCATCATTGGAAATTGTTTCCGGCCAAACCAGCCGAACAAAACAGGTTCTTTATAAAAGTGACGGCGTCGAAGTTTCGGAAAAAGAAAAAAATTATTTAAAGGAACGGGTGGAGTCATTAATAAAACCGTAAAAAATAACTTGACTTACTTATCTTTACCGTTTAATTATTATTTTTTTAACATATCTGTTGCGGGGTGGAGCAGTCTGGTAGCTCGTCGGGCTCATAACCCGAAGGTCGGTGGTTCAAATCCATCCCCCGCTACCAAAAAAATAAACAAGGGTTTAGATAAATGTCTAAGCTCTTTTTTATTGCATATTTTTCGGAAGATTCTCTTAGGTAAGATGAAAATTGGCGGAAGTGCATGGGAATCGAACCCACCCGGGACGGTTTTAGCGCCCCACACCGGATTTGAAGTCCGGGAGCCTCACCAGTAAGCTGCGCACTTCCATGTTTGCAAGGTTAGCATATAATATATCCATTCATTATTTTGTCAATCATTTTGTCGGGTATCGGTTTTGGAATATGGATAGCTCGTTGCCGAGTTCGCCAAAACCAAAGACAAACGGTAAATAAAAAAAGCGGGGAAGAACAATGATCAACAAAGACAGGTTGGGTGAAACTTTTAAATATTTGGTTGAAATTGACAGTGTTTCCAAACAAGAGGGGGAGTTTGCCAAAGAAATCAAAAAAGTGTTGGAATCGATGGGAGCTGAGACCTTTGTTGACAGTGCAGGAGAAAAAACCGGAAGTGATACCGGCAATCTGGTCGCTAAGTTCAAAGGTAATGTGGACGCGCCCCCTTTGCTTATAAATGCACATATGGATACGGTTGAGCCCGGCAAAGGGATAAAAGCGGTATTAAAAAAAGGCGTTTTTACCAGCGAGGGGTCAACCATACTCGGCGCAGATGATAAAAGTTCAATAGCAGTTATCTTAGAATCCCTAAGGGTATTAAAAGAGGATGGATTGCAGTATGGCCCCATTGATCTTGTCCTGACCATTTGTGAAGAGATCGGGCTTTTGGGTGCCAAGCATTTTGATTCAAATCTTATAGATGCAAAATTGGGATATGCGCTGGATGCGACGGATGTAGATGGTATCATTGTCAGGGCACCATCGGCCAATCGACTCGAATTTAAAGTACACGGCAAAGATTCGCATGCAGGCGCTGCCCCGGAAAAAGGGATCAACGCGATTTTACTGGCGAGCAAGGCAATTTCCGCTCTTGAAATAGGTCGTATCGATAAGGAGACCACCTGTAATATCGGCATGATTGAGGGAGGGATTGCCACCAATATTGTTCCAAACCTGGTAACGGTAAAGGGGGAGGTCCGGAGTCATGACAACCAAAAGCTGGCCAAAGTGACCGAGGATATTGTCTCATCATTCAAAGAGGTGGTTGAAAACTTCAGAAAAACGGATTCAACAGATGATCTTCCCAGCCTGGAAGTTTCTATTGAAAAGGATTTTCCCCGCACCGATATCCCTGAAGACCATCCAGTGGTGGCCCTTGCCATGCAGGCGGGAAAAAACCTGGGAAGAAAAATAATCTGCAAAACCTCCGGGGGCGGTGCGGATGCAAATATATTCTTTGAAACAGGAATCATAGCAGGAGTGTTGGGTACAGGTATGCGTGATATGCATACCGTGCGCGAAAATGTTAAGCTTGATGATATGGTTAAAGCGACCGAGCTTTTGATTGAAATCATAACACTTCATGCGAACAGTTAACTTAAAAAGACATTTATTGCTAACGACAAGGAGTCCTTTTTAACTTGTTTGTTTGCCTATTACGTAGGTGTTCCGGGTTACGCGTTGCGTGTTGCGAGTTGCTAACCGAATATTTACTTTTTTAAACCCGAATCTCGTAACCCGCAACCCGTAAATGGTGGTTGTATGCTGGCATATTTTGATTGTTTTTCAGGTATAAGCGGTGACATGACCCTGGGGTCTTTAATTGACCTTGGGGTACCGGTTGAGTGGCTGCAGGAAAGACTCCGTGAAATACCTTTAACCGATTTTGACATTGCGGTTGAACCTATACTGAGAAACGGACTTCGGGCTCAAAATGTGTATGTGAATGTGAAAGATGATGGAACGTCAAGAAATTATGACCACATTAAATCATTGATAAAATCGAGCCCATTGTCTGCAGGGGTAAAAAACAACAGTCTGGAGATTTTTAAAAAAATTGCCTCTGCGGAAGCAAAAATACACGGGTGTTTGATCCAAAAAGTCCATTTCCATGAAGTGGGCGGGGTTGATGCAATCGTTGATATTGTGGGTACGGCCTTATGCCTGGAATACCTTGGGATTAAAAAGGTGATCGCTTCAAAAATTCCCCTTGGCAGAGGATTTGTGTCTTGCAGCCATGGAACCCTTCCCCTACCCGCTCCCGCAACCATCGAGATACTGAAAGATGTTCCTGTTTACGGCACTGAAATTGATCATGAACTGGTGACCCCCACGGGTGCGGCAATTATTGCCTCCCTGGCAGATTCATTTGAAGCCATGCCTCAAATGACCGTGGAAAAGATCGGTTATGGTGCAGGGAAAAATGATCTGGGAAGCAGGCCGAATCTGTTACGGGTTATTGTGGGCACGGCTTCAGCCGGTTGGATGGAAAATCATGCCAAATGCCAAAAGGATAGAATCGTGGTGGTTGAAACATGTATTGATGACATGAATCCTGAAATCTTCGGATTTTTGATGGATCGCCTGCTGGCAGACGGCGTACTTGATGTTTTATGGATCCCTGTTTTTATGAAAAAAAACAGGCCGGGGACCATGATTCAGGTGCTGTGCCGGGATGAAACAAAAGATAGGGTGATCCACCGGATATTATCTGAAACCACCTCGCTGGGTATAAGATATTATGATGTGCAGAGGCGTTTTCTCCAAAGGCAGCGAATAAAAATAAAAACCAAATACGGCAGGCAGTATGTAAAACAGGTTAAAGATTTAGACGGCAGTGTAAGGATAGTTCCTGAGTACGAAGTTTGCAAAAAGATCGCCAGTGAAAAGAATATCCCCATCAGAAAGGTGTATGAGACGATTGCGGGAAATACAGAAGGCATAAAGGCAGAAGAGGTACGGAAAAGGCAGCAAAAAGATAAACATTGAACATCGTAGCGCCAGGCGAAGTCTGGAGCGTTGGAATAGGTGGCGAAAGAGCCACATTTGAAATTCGCTGAAGGAGTCTAATGGGTTCAAAACCCATCCGGTAAGGGCTGTCA
>JAXHVO010000031.1 GCA_034189135.1 Thermodesulfobacteriota bacterium
TTTTATCAATAATCCCTCATTCATTATCTTCATCTGATAATCGAGTGGAAACGCATAGGATAAACTTGTAACCTGAGATCCGTCTACGCCGGGACTATGGATAAAACTCTAAATAGATATCTGCAGAGCAATCTATTTAGTCAAAACCCCGCTTTGAAATTTGAAAATCTGATTAGTCTGATACATGAAATTCAGTTTCACCATGGGTTCTAATGAGTTTGCCAAAATATAGACAAAAGAGTTCATGACTGCCATCCAGATAAAGGCTTTCACGCTCATACTTTGAAAGACCTTTAAATTCTCGAATGTCAATATATGGGGGTAGAACAATTGCAATATTTTTTGTTAACTCAAAAACTTTACTTAGTAGGGTGTCTGCTGGGGGACGAGTGTTTGAATTTATGAACCGATATTCATGGTCAGGCCCACTTACCGCCCAATCCGGATCAATGAATGCAGCATCCACAGAAGGAAGATTGCCCAGTAAGCTTTGGTCTAAAATGTCCCCATGAATAAATGATACATGGTTTAAAAGTTCTGCTTTTTGCACATTATTCAGTGCTTGTTGCTGAATAGATTTATCTACTTCTACTGTAAATACATGCGTTGCAGTTTTTGCGAGAGACATCGTAGCAAAACCAGCTCCGGTACAGGTTTCTAAAACTTTGAGATCTTTAAAGCGTTCAGCAAAATGGGATGTGAAGCGCTGATCACTGCCCATGATGTAAGTGCGTTCGTCGGCTACGAAATCGCCACCAAATTTTCTGCGGATTGCATTCAGGTCCATTTATTTTTCAACCGATTGGCAACATTTGATGGAGAGTATCCATACATCTTACAAAATACAGATATCACAATTTACACTTGTCAAATCGAGTAAATCTTTATTTTGATTATTGTAAAAACAACTTTATCCAACGATACGTTAATATGAAAATTCACTACTGTCCCATTAAAATTGACGTAAAATGGCGCAAATGCAGCAATAACAAGGGTTTTCAGAGAATTTGAGTAGGTATCGATTTCAATTTGGACAAAATTTTGCTACTAATGATATCAGCAGGTTAGAACGTGAAAACCCTTGTTTTAGAGCTTAACGGGACACTACTGATGAAAATTTATTCGATTTCTAAAGCCACATCCTTTGGTGCTGAATGCTTTACTTTGTTCCGTATTTTGAAAGCCAGAGTTCTATTTTATCTCTGCGGCTGCTTGCCGGTTCCAGTTCCAGGTATTTTTTAAAGCCGAATGTCGCTTTCCTGGCATCAAAATAAGGGCCTGGGGAAGAAAATATGGTGGCAAGGTTGTAATACGCCTTGCTGTATTTCGGATCAATCCGGGTGACTTCGACGAATTCTAAAAGGCTTTTTTCGATCAGCCCTTTGTTGTAATAAATCACTCCCATTTTGAAATGGGCGTCAGGGTCCTTGGGATCATGTTTGAGAACTTTTTTATACTCTGCTTCCGCCTTTTCATAGGCTTTGTTCTTGTAATATACATCCCCTGTTTTCCGGGAAAAAGAAACATCCTGGGAACATCCGCAGAAAAAAAACATTAGAATGGCTATCGTTACAAAAGTGAATGCGTGGCTTATTTTCCCCAACCTCTTCACCTGGTTACTTTTTCCCACCAAACATGGTTTTGTTGAGGTTGTATCCGGCCTGTTCAATTTCATCCAAAAAACCCGGTAACAGTCCGGTGGCTTTGAGGGATCCTTCAATGCGACCGGTTGGCTTGATATTGGTCTGTTTAAAAATGAAAATGTCCTGAGTCCTGTACTCTCCTCGATCATCCAAAGGCAACACTTCGGAAATATGGGAGATTTTTCTGGACCCGTCATGGTAGCGGGAGGTCTGGACCACCAGGTGAATGGCTGAGGTCACCTGGGCACGGATCACCCGAAGCGGAAGTTCCACCCCGGAAAATAGAGACAGGGTTTCCAGACGCGACAGTGAATCAACCGGCGAGTTGGCATGGATGGTACCCATGGATCCCCCGTGGCCGGTGTTCATTGCCTGCAGAAGATCCAGGGCCTCCCCGCCCCGTATCTCACCGACAATGATTCTGTCCGGCCTTAATCGCAGCGATGATTTGAGCAGTTCTCGAATGGGGACTTCTCCCTTTCCCTTTTTATCGGGTGGCTTTGACTCAAGAGGCAAAACATGATCCTGCTGGAGCTGTAACTCGGCCGAGTCTTCAATGGTAATAATTCGTTCTTCATTGGGGACCAGTGAAGAAATGGCGTTCAGCAATGAGGTCTTGCCCGAACCGGTCCCCCCGGAAACAATAATATTCATCTTACCGTAAACACAGGCTTTAATAAACTCTACCGCATCCGGTGTGATGGAACCGAATGATACCAGTTTTTCCATGGTAAGGGTTTCGGCGGAAAACTTTCTTATATCCAGGCAAAGCCCCTTACGTGCGCAAGGCGGTAGAATAGCATGGATACGAGAACCATCAGGAAGACGCGCATCCATGGTGGGGTTCTCCTCGTCGATTCGTCTTTTGACAAATTGCGAAATGTTGTTTATGGCACTCCGTAAAGCATCTTCGGATTCAAACTTGGAATCCGAGCGCTGTAGCTTACCTGATTTTTCAATCCAGATCTCATCCGGACTGTTTACCATAATCTCGGTGACCTCAGGATCATCAAGGTACTGAATGATCGGTTTGAGAAAGCTTCTGACAGTGACTGAGAATTGATCGCTCATTGGGTTTTCCCTGGTTTTTATTATATCAAATTAAACCTGGCCATGTGACCCAGGTCAGATACAAACGGCGACGAATATTCCGAATCGTTTACGCCCTGTTACGAGTTGCGGGTTTCGAGTTACGAGTGATAGAAATGAATTCTATCTTAATTGAATATTGAATTTACCCGGATAAAATTCAATATTTTGCTCAATAATGATTGGAATAAAATATGGTATAGAATAATCAACAATATTTCATATAAAAAAACAGGACGCTGTTTGGAACCCGTAACCCGTAACTCGCAACCCGAAACGAGTGGTGTTTATGATGCAGCACATCACAGGGGCAATCAAAGCCGAGTCCCTTGGATTCGGATATTTACTGCTCATACTTGGCAATACGTTCTTTTGCCTTTTTATGATATTCATTTGCCGGCAAACTGGTTTGGACCAGCTGTTTCCATTTTTCAATGGCCTTAGCGGGGCTCACCGATTCAAGCACATAACCTTCCTGATACAATTTCTTTGCCCTGAGTAAAAGCCGACTATTCAAGTCTTTAGCACCACGGTGCTGCGGATTACCCCTTAATACCTTGGCGCATTCCTTACTTGCATTTAAGAAATTGCTTTGGGAGTAATACTTTTTAGCTCGCTTATAATACGTATCGGCAAAATTGGCGTATATTGTGCTGGAATAATGGGTGCTTCGTCCCCCGGCAATTTTCCGGTCAAGACGGATCACCTTTTCACAAGTGGCAAAGGATTTATTAAATTGACGGTTTTTATATTGATCCATTCCCTTGTTAAACAGTAAGCGGGTATTCTCTATGGTTTTGGCCAGTTTTGAGGCCCGTAAAGTCAAATAGCTGTTTGATGGCAAACCCAACCCTGAAACAGCATCCAGCTTCCTAATGGCCGGGTTGATTTTACCCCCAGCATAATTAGCAATCGCCTGCCTGATCAAGGTTTTTCCCTTCTCTCGGGTGATGTCCGCCTTGCTGGCCGGTTTGGAATCTCCTTTTGAGCCGGTTTTATATTTTAAAGCATCCCGGGCAAAGGTGATTTCCAGCAACGCTCTCATAAAATACACGCTGTCTTGAGGAATTTTTACCAGCAGGTTTATTCCTTGTTGATACTGGTATTTTTGGGTAAATGACAAACCCTTTTCCAAAAGTTCGCGGTTGTTCAGCTCCTCTTTGGCTTTTGCTAATCGTTTACCGGCATCGGGGTGTTCGGGATCAAAGGCAAGTAACCGTTGATATTTTTCCGCAGCTTCTTCCCAGAGATGCTTTTCCATAAATTCATTGGCCGCTTTAAAATAAATAGTGGCTGCCTTGTCGGCCACTTCATCTTCAGTGCTGGGAGGTTTAACCAGATACACTGCTTTATCCTGGCGCACTTTGGAGGCATCATCTCCTTCTCGGGAAATAACGGAAACAATATAGGCGATGAAAACCAGCAGGATACCCCCGATGATCCATCTTCTATTCCTCCTGATCACATTTTGAATTCTGATCATGGTTAGATAGCCTATACTTTTCTTTTCCGAAAGGGTATCTGCGATAACCAGTTCCCGGGCGTCGAGCACCTGCGTTTCAGATAGGCTTTTGACTGTTTCCCGCATTTCATTCACGTCGGATTCCCATGTGTCGTTTAACCCGCCCTTTTCTTTTTCCAGCATCTTGTCAATGTCGGACTCTTTAATTTCCATTTCGATTTTTATGCGGCCCAGTTTAATCTCATCCCCTTGAACCAGTTCGGTATCGGTTTCAATGATCGAATCATTCACCGTCACAACCGACTCTTCGCTCAGCGCTTTAATAATAAAATTTCTTTTCCGAAAAAATAATTTGGCATGCCGGTCGGAAACCTTGTCATCTTTCAGCACAATGTCGCATTTTTTACCGCTGCCCAAAACATATTCCTTTGATTCCAGCTGAAAATCTCTTGCATCCTGTCCTGGCTCTTTAATAATTAATTTCAACATTTCATTATATCCCAATCATACCTTTTTTAGTCTCCAAGAATCCTTTCGCACCTTAAAAAGCGTACTACTTGGCTTCTCGAAGCGCCTGGTTTAATCTGTTGAGAATATCTTTTGCATCAATGTGCCTCAGGTTCTTTTTATCCGGTATCAGCCGCAATATCTCTTCTAAAACTTCCTTGGTTTTAAAATAGTTTTTCAGTCTAAGAGATTTTTTATAGGCAAACATCAGGTCTTTGTATCTCGATTCCAACTCCTTTTGCGCTTTGGCAAGCTGTTTTTCGGCTTTCATTAAAAAGTCCGGCCTGGGCCTGCACTCTTCACTGAACGCAACGGCTTCCTTAAAATACTGGCATGCCAGATAAATATTGACGTCGCTCACTGTTTTTTCATTAAACAGCTCTTCGCCCATACTGAAAAGGCGTTTGCCTTCATCCTCATTGCATTTTTCCGGCGTTAAAAACTCGATACGCAGATTCCTTACCGCCCATTTTTCCTTTGCAGGGGGATTTTTAGTGTGTTTAAACACCAGTGTATTTTCTCCGTTTTTAACCAGTAGTTTTCTGGGCAGATGCAGCACCTGCTCATCGGACCAGCTTTTAATGGCCAGGGGTGCGTTGGCAATTTTGCTTCCATTTAAGATGATGCTTATTTCACCGTCATAATCCACCCCACCGACCTCATATAAGAGATCGATCCTTTCTGATTTGGCGGTAAATTTGAAAATCGCCATGTGCGGGCGTGTGGGAATAGATTTTGTATACCCATAAACATCGGGAGCCGGAAGAAAGAGCGGTTTTTTAGACAGATTTGGCGGCCCAACAATAATTTCAGGTTCGGAAAATATTTTAAGCCCCAATATGACAGCGAAAAATATGATAAAAATAATCAGACTGATTCGTACCGCCTTTCTTTGTAAAAGGGACATCACGCCCTTTCCGGCAACCTTTTTATCTTTATCCTTCGGGGTTGGAATTCCATCGGGAGCCACATCACGGTCGGCTGAATCGGTTTCCGCATCTTTTAATTCCAAATATTCCAGCACCACTTTTCCCAGGCTGAATTCATCCCGATGTTCCAGCCGTACCTTTTCACCGATCTGAAGGGCAGCTCCATTATAATAGGTTCCGTTGGTACTCTTAAGGTCCTGAAGATACACCCGACCCCTTTCCACTGTAATGCGGGCATGTTTTCCGGTGATGGATCGGTCATTTAATACCAGATCATTCTCAGCTGCGGTACGACCTATACTGACGATACTCTGGTCAAATGAATAGGTCTCGCCGACACTCGGCCCCTTGACGATAACGATTGAAAATCTAGCAGACATAATTTTATGACTCCTTCCTTGGGGCTCGCACAAAAATAACTTCACATTTTAAGCGCCGATACATCCCACCTGGCAGCGTTGCGAAAGCTCGGAATATGCTTTATATTCCTGTTCTTTCGCGCCTTGCCAGCCAAGCGCCTCAACACTTAAAATTGCGAATTTATTTCTGCGCGAACCCTCTGGGTATAAAGGAAATTTTATCTCCTGCAACGCAGTGGTTTTCTTTTAACGCGCCGGCACAAAGTTCCAGCACTCCGGCAGTATTTCGCGGACCAAAAGCAATGCGAAACTGCTTCAGCGATGGTACCGTTCGGGTAACCCTGTTACCGTGGTCCATAAATACCACATCGATCGCAAACCTCATAAATAATGTATGGATCGATCGGCATGCCGGGATATACAACCCTTCGCCTTTTTTTATTTCTTTTCGCCCCAGCAGTCCCCGGGTCCTTTGATAAAATGTGGTCGCTTGCATGATCCACTGCCCGAGCTCCTTTTGGGTGGTTGTGTTTACCGCTGAAAAAACAGGCATCACATTCCTTCGGCCATGAACTTGAGCATAATCGGCACCAAAATAATGATAAAGACCGCCGGAAATATGAATAAAATCAAAGGAAACAGCATCTTAACCGGCGACTCCTGGGCCAGTTTTTCAGCCTTTTGGAACCGTTCCCGGCGACGTATTTCAGACTGTATACGAAGAACGTCTCCAAGGGGAGTTCCCATCTTATCCGCCTGTATCAATGCAGAGGTAAACGACCTGATTTCATAAAGATCGGTACGGTCTGCCAATCCCTCGAGTGCGTCCCTTAATGAAACACCGAGGCGCAAATCCTGAAGGAATTTTTCAAACTCATCCCGCATCGGTCCGCTTTCTCCTGTCTTAACCACCCGATCCATGGCAAGAATGAAAGTTAAGCCCGCCTCTACCGCAAGTGTCAGCAGGTCCATGTGAAACGGAAGTGAATGCGAAAGGGCTATCTTTCGTCTGTTGATCATATCGTTCAGCCAGAGGTTTGGCAGATAATAGCCGATGAGGCCAAAGATAAGAGGCGCGATGGGATGGATGTTCAGACCCATTACCAGAACAATCCCAAAAAGGGCACCGGCGATGGCGGCAATCTGCTTGACCGCCAGAAATTCAACCTGTATGAAATGAAAAGGATTTCCTGAAAGAATCAGTTTCTGTTTATATTTCCGGTCAAGCTTTTCAATATTCAGTTTCTGGTTGAAAACGGCTAAAAATTTAATCAGCGGTCGTATCGTTCGGATCAGGGCGGTTTGGTACTGATCTCCCCGGTAATACATCTTCTCCATTTTTTCCGGCTGCAGCCAGTAGACACCCAAAATCAATAAGGTCACAGCCGCTCCGCTGGTAATATATATGAGTAGAACCAAGATTTACACCCTTATGGTGGTAATTTTTTTAAGTATGAAAAAACCGGTGATCTGCAACCCAAGCATGACACCAATGCTGATAATACCAATGGCTGAGGTAAACATGCGCTGCATGGCCGCAGGATCCATGACATACATGATGACGCCGATTACCGTGGGCATGAGCCCGACGATAATCCCCTGGAGTTTTCCCTGGGAGGTCAGGGCGTCTGTTTTTCCTTTCAGCTTATTGCGCTCCCTGATCACGTCTGCCATGGAGTCAAAGATTTCCATAAGATTCCCGCCCATTCCATGGACAATATTGATTGAAGTTACCAACAGGCTTAAATCTTCGCTGGGTATCCTTTTGGCAAGATTCTCCAATGCTTCTTCAATATTAACCCCCAGCCTGTTTTCCCGTATAACCAGTCCGAACTCTTGCGAAATCGGTGCCTCCATCTCACGTTCAAGTGTCTCAATGGCCTGGACCAGGTTCATTCCTGAACGAAGCGCATTGGAAAGTACCAACAGACCGTCAACCAACTGAGCTTCAAACTGCTGGTAACGTTTTTTTCTCAAATGCGATATGAAAAATCTGGGGGTAAAAAAACCGAATACGCCGAACAAAAGACCGACAAAAAAACTTCTGGACACAACAAGGCCGACCAAAAAGAAAAACCCGGTAATCGCCATGTTCAGTAAAAATATTTTCCTGGCGTCCTGGAAAATATACATTTCGCTTAACGCCTTGGAGGCCCTGTTCATGTAAGTTTTTCCGTATCCTTCAACCCCCTCCATGAACAGCCTGGAAGCCGCCCAGATAAAAAAACTGACGGAAACAAATATAAGACAGTATATGAGTGTTTTTTGAAGCAGATAGGACATTTTTTTATTCTACCAAATAAAACCCGGTACTATAAACCAGATTAAAGACAAACGGCTATACCGAATTAATTAAGCTATTTTACGAGTTACGGGTTACGAGTTTCGAGTTGTTAATCGGAAATTATCCCTTTTTTATAACCCGTACCGCGGAACACGCAACTGGTGACTTTTATGCCGGGCCCTCTTACAGGATTATTCAAGGCCGAGCCTTTTAGGCTCGAATATTTACTCTCCATATAAATCCGATTTAGCTGTTTAGTTGTGAAAAATACTCATATCAACATCAATACCTCTGTTCAAAAGGTCCTGAAGGAAATCAGGGATCCAGCCGGTGGCAATGAACTGTCCCCTGGTTTTTCCCGAGGCATCAAATCCTTCCTGTTTGAAATAAAAAATATCCTGAAGTATAATTTTATCGTCCTCAATGCCCGTCACCTCGGATACATAGGTAATCTTTCTGGAGCCGCATGTCAGTCTGGTCTGCTGGACGACGATATCCACTGCTGCAGCAATCTGCTCCCGAATCGCCCGACTGGGAAGGTCTTCGCCTGACATCATGACCATGGTTTCCAATCTCGATAGCATATCGATGGGGGAATTGGCATGAGCGGTGGTAAGGGAACCGTCATGACCGGTGTTCATCGCCTGCAGCATATCGAGAGTCTCCCCTCCCCGGCACTCTCCCACTACAATGCGGTCCGGTCTCATTCTCAACGCATTCTTAACCAGATGTCGGATTTTAATTTCGCCTTTCCCTTCAATATTCGGCGGGCGTGACTCAAGCCTGACCACATGATCCTGGGACAGTTGCAGTTCGGCTGCATCCTCTATGGTCACAATTCGCTCGTCTTCAGGAATAAAGGAACTTAAAATATTTAAGGTGGTGGTTTTACCCGACCCTGTCCCTCCTGAAATCACCACGTTTTTTCTGTTTTCCACACAAACCTTGAGGAATTCGGCAATGGACCGGTTGATGGTGTTAAATTCCACCAGGTTGTCAACCGTAAAAGGGTCCTTGGAAAACTTACGGATGGTAATACAAGGCCCATTCAAAGCCATGGGAGGAATAACTGCATTGACCCTGGAACCGTCTTTCAGCCTGGCATCCACCATGGGTGAGCTTTCATCGATGCGCCGTCCGATGGGGCTGACTATCCGGGAAATGATCCCCAGCAATGACATATCACTGTTAAAGATTTTGGGAGACAGGATTATCTTTCCGTTTTTTTCCACATAGATCTGGTCTTTACGGTTTACCATAATTTCGGTTACCGCCACATCTTCCATCAGATCTTCCAGGGGACCCAGTGCCAGTGCCTCATCCAGTATGTCCTTAATCAGTATTTCCTGGTCAATTTCCCAGAGCACATCCGCTTCCGTTTCGTCCAGAATCTCCCGGACCATTTCATCACACTGCCGACGTAGTTCTATATCATTGATCTTTTTTACATCCAGTCGTCTCAAATCTATGATGTCCAACAGTTGGTTGTGAACGATGGTCTTAAGCTCAATAACCCTCGGATCTCTGTAATATTCAAGCTCTTCTTCAGGGGTCAGTTCACTTATTTTTCTTTTTTGTTTATCCTCATCAACGATGCCTTCCTTCACCTTAAGGAAATATTCGCCGATACTGATGATATCATCGACCTGAACAGGCACGGATTTGAGCGCGGGTATTTTTCTTTCATTCACAAACGTCCCGTGTTTGCTGTTCAGATCGGCAATATAATAACTGTTGGAACGTCTATATATTTCGGCGTGGTTGGTTGATACACCCGTCCGATCAAGAATCACATCATTTCCTGATGCCCTTCCGACTTTAAGCACGGACCTGGGAACGGACTCTAGTTTGGCTTTTCCTTTCAGGTTCCTGTATATGGCAATTGCGATCATAGTATACGCCTGTGTGGTTTTGCACTAATTTGAATGAGATTGGATTTGATCATTTCTCCTAATCAAGGATGCTGAATTTAAGCTCTCTGTCTTCTTCCTGATACCTTTCCTGCATATTGTCTATCAGCTCCTTATTTTTTGCATCCTCAGGAGTAATGACCTGAGGGGTAACAAAAATAACCAGCTCGCTTTCGTCTCGCCTGAAATTTCTTGACTTGAAAAGTTCGCCCAAGATAGGGATGCTGCCAATCCCCGGTAGTTTATCAACCGATTTTGAATGGGTATTGCTTACCAGACCGGATAAGGCAATGGTCTGGCCGTTGGAAATATTAATGGACGTTTTGACACGGCTGGTTTGGAAATTGGGTATTCCATTGACAAAATCGGCGATATTGCTGTTTTCCACCTCGATTGCGGTTGCAATATTATCATAGTTATCGATAAAAGGTGAAATATTCAGGATAAGACCGTATTTTTTATATTCAACGGTGGATGAATTTGCCGTGACGATCGGAAGGGCGATTTCGCCGCCGGCCAGAAACTCGGCTTTTTCACCGCTCCTGCATAGAAGCTTCGGTTGGGCCAGGATGCGGCTTCGCTGATTGTTCTTAAGCAGATTGATATTCAACCCATAATTTCCGGTTATAGTGTAAGCACCCACTAACGATTTTGCTTTGCCTCCTATGAATGTACTCTCAGCCTCCAACTCCGCACCAAAGCTCATCAGGTTGCCCCATTTTATGCCCACGTCGGTCAGAGCCCCTTTATCGATTTCGATAAAATCAACGTTCACCAAAATCATTTTTTTCAGGGCGATCCCCACCTTTAAAAAATTCAACACATCTTTGGTAAAGGCACCCGCGATGACTTTGGCCTGTTTTTTAGCGTTTTCATCCGGTACATCACCGGTCAGAATGACCCGGTTACCCACCCGGACTGCCTTGGCAGACGACAGTCCTGCGTTTTTAAGCTCATTATTGGCCAGCTCAATATTGGTGTCCAGAACAGTCGGGCTCAAGGTGGCCATAATAATGACCTGAGGATAAAATTTTGAAATTTTTAAAATTTTCGTCATATCCTCCTCTCGAAGGACCATTCCATCAATAATAACACGCATTCCCACCGGTTTAACATCTATTCCTTCAACTCCGGTGAGAAGCCGTTTTAACTCTCCGGTCACCTCCCATGGATCCCTGGCGGAAACACGTATCAGTATGGTTCGCTCCCGGTCACCTTCATCCCATACAATCAGATTGGTTTCGCCCACACCCATAGCGGTTATCAGCACCTGGTTCGATTTTTCAAGCACCTTAACATCCGCAACGCCGGGGTTTCCCACCGCTATTCTACTTATGCTGGGAGTGCTTATGGTTTTTTGTTCGCCAAGGGTTAAATTCAATCTTTCTCTAGCCGCCGAAGATGTATAGAATACCACTGACATAAGTCCGACCAGCGCTAAAATCCATGCAACTTGAATCCTTTTATGGGATCGGTTCATCTTTCCCCCTGTTTATTCAATGATTAAAAACCACGCCCTTTACTGTTTAACGGCATTTTCGACGGATGTGGATGCTTATCTTTTTTCTTCTGCTCTCAACCTTCTGATTTTTGCCTCTGTGCCTTCTGCCTTTCTGTTCTGTTGCCTTCCTTTTACTTAGTGTCCACCTTCCCCCTTTTTATAACCTGAATACGGTCTCTCTTTTCCTGAATATTCCGCCGGAATTCCGCTTTCATAATATCGGTAAAATCCATCTTGGGGATTTCTTTGTGGGTTTCAATGTCCTCCGGGTTTCTCAGTACTGACGCGAGCTTACCTTTTTGCTGGGCAAAAACCACCAGTTCCGCTTCTTCCAAAGTCACCAATACGGTGATGGTGCTGTAGCTGTCACGGAAACCCCTTTCACCGGCTAGTGTGGTTCCGGTAGCAAGAATGGTAATGTTTTGCAGAAGGGTAAGGGTGGCTTCCTCTCCTGTTTCCTGGTTTCGAACCGTACAAAGAATATCAATGTGATCGCCGGGTTTGAGATGCCCTGCCACGCCGCTTACCTGGTCCACCGGAACAGTGAGGGCTCGTTCTCCCAAAGTAATGGTTCCGGCCAATCCCTTATGGCGCAATTGTTTGATCTCCTCTTCCTGCCCCAGATCGGTCCAGAGGAGCGTGTCCCCCCGCTTTAAAGGAAAATTGAGTATCTGACCGGTAATTAGCTTGACATCCTTGGGATGTATCGCGTTTCCATGAACATATTTTTCCGGCACATCCCGTTTAGCGACCATTCCCATTTCGAGCACAGTATTTGCCGATACATCCTGGGCCATGACCAGCACAGGCACCATGTTCATGCCCTTATACAGCCTCTTTTCCTGCCTTTTGATATAAAAATTGACCAGAAGTACCGCAATGACTCCGCATGCAATAGAACCGACGATAATCATCAATGCTTTCTTGTTCATATTGACTTCCTTTTCAAATCAACTGTTTTTCATTTCCCGGTTTGTTATGGTGGTAATGATTTTTCCGGTGTATTCATCTTCCTGGATATAAATGGTGCATTCCCTTCCTTTGCGGGTATAAAACATTGTATTCTGCATCGACTGTTCTTCCATCACCCTTTCAAATACCGGGTCTGTGTTCCATCCTTTCATTCTTGAATGATAAAAAAGGATTGTCCCGACAACTCCACCTCCTCCTTCGTATGAAACTAACCTGTCCATGGAAAGCGTATTTTCCTGCTCAATGGAAAATATCCTCCGGCTGCCGGGATATCGCGGGACATCAGGGATGTCTTTTCCGGCTGTATCTCCATTGGTGTCCGGGAAAAAGTTGTTAAGATCAAAATCCCGATCCGTCCACATGTTGATAATTCGGGTATCTTGAGTGCCGGGATTTTTCAAGGCAATGACGATTCTGCCGGTACCTATTGTGCCGAATTTGCCGGTTTCAGCCACCTTTTCAAATGTTTTGAGTATTTTTTCATCTCCCAGTAGCATGTCCGGATCATGAAACTCCAAAATGCCCAATAGACCCAAATCATCCCTTTCCACGCGAAAATGCTGATTGGATCTTAAGCAATCGAGTAATTTATTGATTTGAATCGCGCACGTCTTTAACTCCTTATCTCCAATTTTTTTTATTATACCCGCATCAATCTTTTTAACAGGTTGTGGCGGAAATTGTTTGGCATAAAAATCCAGGATTTTTGAAATATCATCTTTACTTTTTCCCAAGGTCATATATGAAGTACTTCCGTTTACAATTATTTTCCTGGGTTCTGAGGTGTTCTGGTCATCAAACAGGTAACCCGGTATTGACCGGGTGTAAGATATAATACGTTCAAATACCTTGGCTTCAGCATTGTTTTCACCGGGCCCGTATGTCAGGCCGAACCAGATTACGACAAGGCTGATCACAAGGATAATTAAAACCTTTACCGGTCTGCAGGATGATATTTTTATAAGTTTCAATTTCATTCCAGTGCAAATTATTACATCATTATTGCATCAGGGATCCGGATTGTCCTAATTCTCAACTTTTAGCTTATCAAGTGCTTGAAAATTCCAAAAATATTCTTTACCATCTGCCATATCATGCCGAACATGTCATGCACCTTTGAATTACAGCCGTCCCATCCGTTTGCGGTGACATAATGGGACGATTCTATTTTATAATTGGCCGCATGCATATCACTTAAATCCAATGCCCCCAGTTGGGGGGCCACCTCATATTGAATTTTCAAGGAGGATATATTGGCTTTTTGGTCTGTCATTACCATGTTGATAATATCGAGCCCTTTACCAACGATTGTTTTCACCGCACCCCCGACGTTGCTAAAATCAGAAGGTATTTTCTGGGAGGTCACATACAGACCGGAAGATTTGTTATCAAAAAAATGTTTTGCGATCTTGCTTTTAGCCTGCGCGGTGGTCTGTTCTCCCCTGGCAAAATTCCACGTACCGTACCTTGCCGCGGCAAGTGTTTTGTGTTTGATAAGATATATATTGCCGATATACATACCCGCCCAGAGAAGGAGAACCACTGTAGGAAGAGCCACGACAAATTCGACCATGGATTGCCCATGGCTATTTTTGATAAGCAACGATATACGGCTTTTTAATGTTTTATAAATATCCATATTAATGAACCAGCCCCTGCCCGATACCCTTATCGAGTAATTTCTTAACGCTCGACGGAAGAATATTTGAAACCTTAACGCTAAAAAAACTGATGTTCAAATCATCGAGTTTGCACGGCTTCAAACGCACATGCCAGTCCTGGTTAAACATATCCGCCTTGGTGGGGTTATAAATTTCCGCCTGGGCAACCGTCCATGTACGATCACCCAGAATAGTGCTGGTTCCGAACGACTCGCTACCCTTTCTAAACTGTCCCAGGGGAAGCTTGTCTGGTGTGTTCTTGGAAACGATGACCGTAAATTTGGTATCCTTTTCCCAATCATCCCCGAGTATATAGGGGACGGCCTTTTTGGACGTATCCTCCTGCTCTACGTTCTTTTTTTTGCCCTTGTATGTACAACCTTGAAGGACCCACTTGGTTTCATAGCATTTGCCGTTTATTTTATCATAACAAGTAACCCTGCACGGTTTTTTATTGAATATAGATGTGTCTCTAATTGAAGGAGATCTGCAGGGATACCTGCCTGCAGGTGCTTTTCCTGGATCAAACGCTGAGCCGATTTTTTCGTATACCTTTTTGCAGTTGTATTCTATTCGTGATCCACTCCAGGTGGGTTTACCTTTATTTTCATTACATTCCCTGCAGCTGGTGGTCAATTCTGTGGAGGCATGTTTTCCTCCTCCGCATAACTCCATTTTGCTTAACTCTACCATACCTTCCCAGACTCCACCCGGGGGTGGTATCACTCATGGACCCCCAACCGTCCAGAATGTTGTAAATGCGTGTCGAACTTTAATTCCGATCAGTGGGATTTTCATGCCCAAGGCACTGTCCCAGCATAAAAAGTTTTTATATCCAGGACCTCCCTTTGTGGTGGGCGGACATAGATCTTTAAAAACACCCTTCTTTACCGGCAGACCACTGACCGGATCGGTGGGAAAAAAAATCGCGGTATAAGAGAAACCTGCCACATCCACCAGGGGATTTGCCCCGTTTAACTCCGCAATGCGGTTGGCTTCGTAAGCACCAAAAATAGGAGTAGAATGTTTGACAACTCTTTCAGACTGTTGAAGAACCTTCATGACTTTCCATAAGCCACTGTTCTTTTTGGTCAGTTTTTTCATTAATTTATTCATAGGTTTGGCGAGATTCTTCATGAATTGTTCACTATACTTCAAACAAGCCTTCCATACTTCACCGGCAGCAGCTATAATCGGACCGACATATGGAATACCTTTCATAGCGATCATGGCTTCGGCCGCCGCCAAGTTTACTTTTATGGCTGTTTCTGTGGCGATGTAGGTTTTGTTAAAAGCTTTGAAAAATATAATAAATCCCAGGCATTCGGTCATCCCCACATTCAGGATACTGATCATATTCATGCCCCGTGCATTCCAGATTCCACCCGCCATCACAGCGGCATCCGCTGCATTCTGCATTTCAACCTTTGATGTGACACGATCACCCACATTAATTACCAGTGCAAAAAAACAGACCAGGGCAAACATGACAATGGCGAGAAAAACCAAAGTCTGACCCCCCTGGTCCTCATGGCCTGATTGTAATCGCTGGTAAATGAGTCTCATCATATCGGGTTACGAGTTACGGGTTACGGGTTGCGGGTTGCGGGTTATAAATAAGAATTATTTCCTATTAAAAACTCGCAACACGTAACGCGTAACCCGTCACCCGGAACAATTACGTAATCACCAAACGAACAAGTTTAAAAAATGTAGTATGCTTGGTGATCAATATGGTTTTAAGATTTATTAGCAACATTTTTTGGTTTTTACCTTACCTGCAGCCGGAAGTGTACAGCTGGCTTTAAAGGTAAATGTGTATAACTTACCTTTTTTTTTGCAATCGCGCTTCCACATTTCATAAAAAATTCTGTTTGCCAGCGGAATCCCCATGACATAGTGATATGTCACTTCAGCGGTCACATCCTGGTGAGGAGTCTTGGCATTAAGTTTAGCGGGTTTTAGTTCCACCGACACATTTGAACGGGCCATATTATACCGCCGGGCCAGCTCAAAATCTATTCCGGTAGCACCTTCTACCATGTCTTCAATCGGCTTGATAAATTTCTCAGCCGATCCAAAATCCTTCATGGGTGAAATCGACCAGCAGGCGATGATGGCGGCACGCTCCGCCTTTTTTTTTGCCACGGAATTGCCGCTATCCGGTAGGAAAACAATGGCACTTCTCGCCGCACAATAAGCCGCATAGTTAACCACCTGCCTGGCGGACAGGAGCAAAAAAGTCTGCATAATGACCAGGCAGAGCAAAAAAACCACGGGAAAAACAACGACAAACTCTACCATTGCCTGCCCGCTTTCATCTTTTCTCAGCTTTTTCCCTGACATTGCAATCAGTATCACTTAATTTCGACGAACTCCCAAAAAATCTGATATGGACGGTTTCGTAAAAAGTTCAAATTCAAGGCGTAGCGGTTTTTCAGGGATGAGACTATACTTATAGTATGTCGAGTTCCTGAAAAACCGCTACAACGCAGAAGTTGGACTTTTTACGAAACCGTCACGTTTATACCATACAAAGGGCCCATACACTTCCTAACGAAATGGCCACCCCATACGGCAGGTATATGCGTTCTTCCGGTTTCTGCATCCTGTGTGCTTTCAAAGGATGCCGTAACAACGTAACCATATTCTTAAAGGTGGCAAGCAGCCTTCCTTTCCAGATCAATAGGGCAAATGCCATCATTCCGCCGATTAACCCGGTGTAAAACATGGTCCACAACACGAATACGGTTCCTTTAAGCGCACCGATTGCCCCTAACAGCTTTACATCTCCCGCCCCCATCCCACCGGTTAAAAAGATAATAAACAACAGCGCCAGACCGGTAAAAAGACCGGCCAAACTCATAAGGATTCCATGTCCCGCTCCGCCTGCATAGCCAAGGATCAAACCCAGAGCCATTGAAGGGTACGTCTGGATATTATAGATTTTTTTTTTGGTGATATCAGTGAGAAATGAAGTAAGAACAAGTAAAATAAGAATAACGTTGCTGGCCAAAGTTATGCTCGAGACGTGCAATAAATGATCCGGCGACATAGGATTATCCTGTCGAACTGGTTTTTAATCGTTACGGAATTGGAAGGCTTACCATGTTCGCTATCAGCGAATAATAATCATTTAGCTTTGAAATAATTTCTTGGTTAAAATAGAGAGCCACGGCCACAATCATGGCAGAAAGGATGGCATATTCTGCCATGGCCTGCCCTTTGTTCTGCCCGATCAGCTTAAAAATGGCGGCCGATATCAGCGTTTTTACTGACCTGAATTTCATGTATGGCAATCCGCTAAGTTCAGGTGTTTTTAAATTAAGATATTAGCAGTCTGGCATACCTGCTGAGATATTCATAATTCTTTTGATTTATCCACACCTATCAGTTTTCAAAATCCTTAACCGTAATATCTTTGCCCCTTTGTTTGGATGTATCTATGGTTTCCGCGCTCTTTTTGGTTTCTCCTCCCAGCTGGCCGCTGATAGCGCCAACGACTTCACGGATCTGCTTGCCGAACAGGGTATAAATACCGATTGCCGCGATGGCAATAAGGGCAACAATAATAATATATTCAGTCATTCCCTGCCCGTTTTTCCCCTTGACCAGCCTGGCTAATCTTTGCATTACCATTTGTTTTCCCTCCTTGCAAATCCTTCGCTTTTAAGCGAAAATTGAAATAGCGTTTTTGTATCGACGATTGACTTTATCTTTGATAGTATGAAAATATAAAAATATCATATAATTAACAGGCGTATTTGTCAAGGTTTAAGTTGACATGTTTTTAGCCGTTCACTATTTGAAACTTGAGATTATAGAGCAGAAATTCGGGAGGGATGACCCATGCTTTGCCTCTGGCTTCGCAGGGCAAGACCCGGGCACAACCGTGAACTGTGAATCGACAACTTTGAACGGCTACAAGGCATGAAGGTCAAACTGCCAATTTCTATTTTCTATTTTCAACATTTCATAAACCCTTACATTAATAAAATGACAGAAAATTTTCAAATGCAACATCCGGCGAGGTAAGACAAGTTTAAAAATACTGCGTCGGCTTTATTATGGCTTGAATCAAAAAAGCTTATGAAACAGCTACTGATCAACAAGATGGTCAAAAATATAATTCTAAAAAAAATCAGAGTATATGTCATTCCGGTCATGGTAATGCTGATAGCCGTCACAGCCGGTGTTGACAACTGTCTTAAGGAAATTAAAATCCTGCAATTAATCGGAGGGACCGATGATATTACCCTGTTTGAAAATAATTTTAAGCATGTCAGACGCATACTGCCACCCTTTAGCGTCATCGGATATTATTCAGATAAAAAATACGATCCAAGGACGTTTTTTATGACCATATATACTCTGTCACCCAGGATAGTTGTTCGGGAAATTGAGCATCCTTTTGTAATAGGCAGTTTCAGCAGGTTTACAAATCCTGATGAATTTGCAAAAGCCAACAACCTGTCAATTATGGAAACGTTTGATAAGAGTATTGTGCTGTTCAAAAAAAGGAGAGAGTGATGATGCTCTTGATATCGTTGGCCGTACCGATTGCAGCGGCCTTTTTTATAGTAAGCATGGTGTGGCCGGAAAAAGACTTTTTTAAGTCGGATTTTGCGGTCAAAATCTGCCTGTCCATCGGTCTGGGGTTGGGACTTGCATCCTGGCTTTTCTTCATCTGCCTTGTACTTTTCGGATCTGTGACAAAATATTTTATCGTGTTTGATTTTATATTACTTACAGCCTCTTTCATTATTTTTTCATACAAAAAAAAGAACCTCTTTCATTCTAAGCTGAAATTCGAGTTCGTATCACCAGACAGGAAATATTTTCATTATTTTTTGTATGCCGGTTTTATTATCCTATCCTTAATTACCATTATTTCATTTATTCTCCGGGTGTTAAACGCCCCTCATGGGAGCTGGGATGCCTGGAACATATATAACCTGGGAGCCAGGTTCATATTCCGGGGAGCTGCCGAATGGACATCGGCATTTTCGAACCAATATAGCTGGACTTTACCTGATCATCCTTTATTAATTTCAGTAGGTGTTGCAAGAGTCTGGAACTATGTGGGCAATGAAACCCTTATTGCTCCAATCTTGCAGGCATTTCTGTTTACATCTGCCACGGTCATGCTGATGGTTTTTTCACTTTCAAGGCTGCAGAACAAAAATCAGGGGTTGATTGCAGGCATGGTATTGCTTGGGACACCGTTTTTTAGTTATAATGGTTCATCCTTGATTGCAGACGTACCTGTTAGCTTTTATATTCTTGCAACACTTGTCCTGTATTGTCTTATAGACGAAAGGTATAAGAAAAAATCGGGGCTTGTTTTATTATGCGGGACTGTGGCTGGATTTGCTGCGTGGACAAAAGATGAGGGGCTTCTTTTGATAGCATCAATTTTTATTGCCCGCTTTATTGTTGTTACACTGCAAAAGGGCCTTGGGGCTTTTTTAAAAGAGGCAGTAATATTTTCAGCAGGGTTGACTCCTGTCCTGATAATTATTGCTTATTTTAAATTCCTGCTTGTTTCCCAAAACATCGTGTATCTGAAAGATCAACTAGCACCAGCGACAATGCATATTTTCAATCAGGACTTTAATACCCTTTTTAATAGTCTGACCGATATTTCAAAATATATAATTATAGGCAAGACATTTCTCGTCAAGTTTTATGATCTTGAAAAATGGATGCTGATTGTATTCCCTGTATTTATCCTGCTTATGGGGCGATCAGATAAAAAACGGAACAATCCGGTCATATATACTTCCCTGTTGATATTAATGATTATGTTATGTGGCTATTTTACCGTTTATCTGGTTTATCCTCTCGATAATTTGGAATGGCTTTTAGAGGTAACAACTAAACGACTTTTGCTTCAAATACTGCCGGGTTCAATATTTGTTTTTTTCTTATCATCGCCGCATCCGGAGAAACGACGTAGGAAGGTTCCAGGCTGCTACCGTTTGTCCGCTATCTGTTCTATGTTGAAATTTTTGAAAAATCGGCAAATTTTCCGAAAAGCGCTGCAATGCAGCCCAGAAGTGCCAGCCGGTTGTGTTGAATTTTCTTGTTTTCAGCCATTACCATAACCCCGTCGAAAAAATCATCCACCACGCCACGCAGTGACGCAATATCAAGCAGGGCCTGATCAAAAAATCCCTGATTCATCTTTTCTGTCACACTGTTTTCAACCTTCTTATAGGCGGATAAAAGCGCAGACTCGCTTTCATGTTCGAACAGATTTTGCTTCACTTCTCCTGCTTTGGGCGGTGTTTTGATATTACCCGATTTTTTAATAATATTTACCACCCGTTTAAATGTGATTGCCAGGGGCTCAAAATCTTCCTCGGCCTTCAGTCTTTCCAGTACGACTGCTCTGTTGTAAACATCCGGCACATTATCTGCTGAAGCACTGATCACAGCGGCGATTACATCTTTTGAATATCCTTTTTCAGCCAGTAGATGAGCCATGCGGTTTTTCAGGAATGTGTATACCTTTTCAGCCACATTGTCTTTTACCTTTATCCCTTTCGCGCTCAACAGGTTCAAACTTTGGTCAATGAGACTTTTTATGGAAAATAAAAATCCTTTATCGTTTATGATCTGAATTATGCCTATGCCCTGACGCCTCAAAGCATACGGATCTGAAGCACCGGTGGGAATAAGGCCCACACTGAAACAACCGCAAATGGAATCGATTTTATCGGCAATGCTCAACACAGCGCCTGTCATTGTTTCCGGAAGCACCCCTCCCGAACGGGTGGGTCTGTAATGTTCCTCAATGGCGGCACAAACTGTAGGAAGTTCTCCGGCAATTTCTGCATAAACCCGCCCCATCACACCCTGCAGTTTGGGAAATTCAACCACCACATTGCTCACCAGATCCGATTTGCACAGTGTGGCCGCTCTGGCAGCCTGCATCTTTAAATCTGAATCGCCTTTTTTTAAATTAAGGCCGGAATCCACATTTTCGGCGACAAACTCCGCAATCCCGCGTACCCGCATAATCTTTTCATACATAGATCCCAGCTTTGCCTGAAAAAGAACCCCGTTTAATTTTTCCACCCGTTTTTCATTGGGCACTTCTATATCGCTGTCATAAAAGAATTGAGCATCTGCAAGGCGTGCTCGGATTACCCTTTCATGCCCGGTGGCAACCAGACCCATATCATTGGTAATGGTATTATTCACCGCGATGAAACAGGGCATGAGCTTCCCCTTTTTATCAATGACCGCAAAATATTTTTGATGCTCTCTCATAGCGGTAATCAAAATTTCATCGGGAAGACCGAGGAATTTTGTTTCAAACTTTCCCAGTACCGGCACAGGATATTCAACCAGGTTGGTCACGATGTCCAGCAGTTCTTCATCTTCCAGAACCTTGCCCCCCGCACTGCGGGCAACTTTTATAATTTCACCTTCAATGAACTTTCTGCGCTGCTGTATATCTACCAATACATTAACACTGCGCATGGTTTCAACATAGTCTTCAGCGCCGTTGATTTTGACGCGGGCCGGGTTCATAAAGCTGTGACCGTATGTGTATCGTCCGCTTTTAATGTTCTCTAAAGCAAAGGAAATGATCTTGTTTCCGTAAAGGGCAACGATTGAATGAATCGGTCGTGCAAAGGAAATGGAAAGGTCCGCCCACCGCATGGTCTTGGGAAACGGGGTTGAAAGGATCACTTCCGGTAGAATACTGCTGAGAAGCTTACGTGAGGAAACACCCCTTTCCGCCTTTTTGGCGCACAGGTAGCTCCCTTTTTTCGTCTCCTTGATGGTAATCCTGTTTATTGGTACCCCCACCTTTTCGGCAAATTTTTTGGCAGCCAATGTCGGCTTGCCAGTTTTATCAAATCCCACCCGGCTTGGAGGCCCCGTCATTTCCGTTTTTATTGATTTTTGTCTGGCAGCAACATTTTCTACCTCTAGGGCAAGCCTTCTGGGAGTCCCATATAATTTTATATTCCCGTAATCGATACGGGCCTGGCTCATTTTCTGTTGAAGAGCTGAAGAAAGCGCTTTCAGAGCCGGTTCAATATATCCGGCCGGAATCTCCTCTGCTCCTATTTCAAGTAGTAGATTGTCCATGTTTACCTCATTATCCTTTTTTCGACAAAGGAAACCCGAAAGCTTCTCTCTGCTTTAGATATTCTTCTGCACACCTTCTGGCAAGGTTTCTTATTCTGGCGATATAACCGGTCCTCTCTGTCACACTGATTGCCCCACGGGCATCAAGAAGGTTAAAAGTATGCGAACATTTCAGGCAATACTCATAGGCCGGAAGAACCAGCGCATCTTCTATTATACGCAGGGATTCTGCTTCATACTTATTAAAAAGATCCAAAAGTGTGGCCACATCCGCCTTTTCAAAATTATAAGTGGATTGTTCAACTTCCTGCTGATGATGCACATCCCCGTAAGTCACTTCTTCGTTCCACTTCAGATCATATACATTATCTATCCCCTGCAGATACATGGTAATACGCTCCAATCCATATGTCAGCTCCACAGAGATCGGATTGAGCTCAATACTACCGGCCAACTGAAAATAGGTAAATTGAGTGATTTCCATGCCGTCCAGCCACACTTCCCAACCCA
Source organism: Thermodesulfobacteriota bacterium (assembly GCA_034189135.1). Lineage (NCBI taxonomy): Bacteria > Pseudomonadati > Thermodesulfobacteriota > Thermodesulfobacteriota bacterium. The sequence goes on from JAXHVO010000031.1 coordinate 22,937, forward strand.
GTCCGGATGCCCCCAGAGTGGGAGACTCCCAGTCATCCTCAACGAATCTTATATCATGATCAAGCGGGTCAATCCCCAAAACTTTCAGGCTCTGAAGATACTGCTTTTGCACATCAAAAGGAGACGGTTTCAGTATGACTTGATACTGGTAGTAATGTTGAAGCCGGTTCGGGTTATCACCATAACGTCCATCCGTTGGTCTCCTAGATGGCTGAACATAAGCCACATTCCATGGTTCAGGACCGAGGGCTTTTAAAAGTGTGGTCGGATGAAACGTTCCGGCTCCTACCTCTAAATCGTAGGGCTGAACCATCACACATCCCTTGCGTGCCCAAAACTTGTGAAGCGATAGTATCACATCTTGAAAATACATTATCATTACTCCTGTTTATTCGATTTTGGTTCTTGTCAATTTAGTTGGAGAAAAGGGCCAGGATTCAAGGGTTTGTTTTCTAAAGACTTTATCATTGCTTTTAGCATTCTTTCGCTTTCCGCGATGTCTTGGAGCCTTCTGCCTGCCTCAAGGTTTCCGATGACAAAGACGGGTACCTTCCGTTTTCTATCCTTAGCCCGGTAGAATCTATTTTTGCATCAAGTAGACTGGCTCCTTTTCGGGTTGCAATCAATTCTTTCCATATTGTGTTTAATTTGTCAATGTTATCTATTTCACCCAGGGCCCATATGCAACCGCCACCCCCCGCTCCGGTAAATCTGGCGCCACAATTATTGTTAACGGCCGTATCAACAAGCTTTTTCCCCATGTCGTCAAGCACATCAGGTGTCATTTTATTTCTGATGGCCATTTCTTTATTCATTGCCGCCGCCGCTTTTGTATAATTTTTTACGCCAACAGCGTCAATAAACTTTTTCGTATTAGTCACAATTTCTGACCAAAGCCTGCGGTACCTGCCGGAAAGAAACTGGCTGATCCAGATTCCATTAATATTTTTTGACTCATGGGGCTTACCACAATAGGCCAATAGCAGATGTTTTTCCAATTTTTTAAAATATGATGTATTTACCACTGCCTCTTTCTTAAAGACAGACCCGATACTACCGGTCTGCCAGTGCCATGCATTCACGCCTCCGAAAGCAGCGGCAAGCTGGTCCTGTCGGCCGCAAGGCACTCCGGCGACACTTTCCTCTAACGCATGTGCGAGTAAAGCGACTTTTTTTTTGAATTTCCATGAAATGGCTTTCTTTTGTAAAACCTCTAAAAATGCGGCAACCAGAGCCACTGCAGCCGACGATGATCCCCCCAAAGCACTTCTTGGCGGTGATGAGGAATCAATTACGATATGAACACCTCCAGCTCTGAAATAGGCTGCAATGGCAAACATCAGCCCGAGCGGATGGTTAAACGGTGCCCGGTCAATAGCATAATCCGCACTTTTAAAACCTGTTGATGTCACTTTGACCCGGCCTTCTTTATAGGGGAACAGGCGTACATGAGTTCTGAGATCAAGCGCTAGGTTAAAAGTGCATGGCTTAAGATAGCCAAGCGGGTAACTAAAAGTATCGATATCGAGGGAACCGCCCATATCAATCCTGCAAGGGGCCGAAACTTCCACCGGCTGTATTTCAAGTTTTTTTCCTAAAGCGAAAAGCATGATCGCACTTAAAAACATCCTATAGACAATTTGTCATCGTTTCCAGCCAGCACATTGGTTTTACGTTGAATAATGATGATACGGGTTGCGAGTTGCGAGTTGCTGATGGGAAATAATCATTTTATACACCGTATCTCGCAACCCGTAGCGCGTAACTCACCCTAAACCCTTATCTGGCGAAGGAATTTCAGGCTCCTGGGTTCTTTACCCAAATGATAAGGAACGAAAGCTTCCAGAAACTTGAGCCCTTCCATAGAAGCTTGAGGAGTAAATCTGATCCTTTTGGCTTTGATTAAATCTTGTTTTTCAATCCAGAGAAGCTGTTTAATGGTCCCTTTGGAAAGGGCAATCCTGCCCGAAAAATTTTGCGAACAATTATGGCAAACAAGCCCACCCCTTGCAAGATCAAAGATAATTTTTGCCTTTTTTATTCCCTCCAATGGCGTCTTGCATACACTGCACTGCCTTAAATTTGGGCTGTGACCCGAAATAGACATAAATCTCATCTGAAACAGGATACTCAATACGGCTTCTGGTGTATGGTCGAAATCGAGTTCACCCAGTACATACTTCAACAGGTGGTAAAGCTTGATTTGTTTTTCACCTTTCTCCATCCATTCATTGATAAGCTCTGCCCAGTAGCTCGCATATGCTGTTTTCTTTATATCCGCCCTGATTTTTAAAAAGGGCTGTTTTAGCATGGCTTCCTTAAGTACCGGAAGTCCTTTACCACGGGCTGAGCCGTATACAATATCCAAAACAGAAAAAAGTTCAAGAATGCCTGAAAACCGTTTGGTACTTTTTTTGGCGGATTTTGCAATAACGGAAACTTTACCCTGGTTTAAGGTAAAAAAAGTAATGATAATATCATAGTCGCCAAACTCGATGCGTCGAAGCATAATGGCGGGGGTAGAAAAAGTCGGCATGTGTTTATATACCGAGAAGAGCGGTGGCTATAATAAAATAAAAAGAAACACTGATTACGTCTATTGATGTGGTAACAAACGGGCCGGTGGCAACGGCAGGGTCAATATTTATCTTTGCAAAGGCCATGGGGACTACCGACCCCACCAGTGCGGCTACAGCCATGGAAGAAACAACGGCAAGGCCTACTGATACTGCGAAGGCCAACGTAGTGTAACGAACCTGGGCAACGGTAGCAATCAAAAAACCATAGACCAGCCCAAGAATACAGCCCACAGTCAGTTCTTTTAATACAACCAGCCAGATATCTCTTATGTGAATACGACCGGTGGCAAGTCCGCGAACCACAATGGTGGAAGACTGAGTGCCGATGTTGCCCCCCATTCCCATGATAACGGGAATAAAAGCCGCCAGGTAAGCATATCTGGTTAAGCTCTCTTCAAAATAGCTGATCACAAAAAAAGCGATCATGCCACCGATGCAGCTGGCAAAAAGCCATGGCAGGCGGATTCTGGTGCTTTTTAAAACTGATTTGGTTTCAACAAACCCTTCGCCCACACCTGCCATTTTCAGTATATCTTCGGTCGCTTCCTGCCTGAAAATGTCAATCACATCATCTACAGTGACAATACCCACCAGCCTGTTTGTCTCGTCAACCACAGGTACGGCCAGGATATCATAACGGGCGACAATTTTGGCCACTTCCTCCTGGTCCATGTCCGTCTGAACAGAAAAAACGTCCGTCGCCATGAAATCTTTCAGTGGTCTTTCGGGGGGAACAACAACAAGTTGCCTTAATGAACTGACGCCGGTAAGTTTTCCGTATTCATCGACTACATATAGATAAAAGGGCATTTCAACATCCTGGTGCTCTTTTTGCAGCGATTCGATTGCCTCCTTTGCCGTTGTATCCTCTTTTAAAGCGATAAAATCAGGAATCATGATACCCCCTGCGGTATCATCATCATACCGAAGGAGGCCTTCAACCTCATCAGATCCCTCTTTTTTCATTTTTTCCAGGATGGTATCGGACATTTCATCGGGCAAACGCCCGATCAGGTCCGCCACATCGTCTGTGGGCATGCTTTCCAGGATTTCGACAATCTCGTCCAGCTCCACCCCTTCAATAAAATTTAAAAAAATATCTTCTTCGAGTTCACTGAAAAGGATACCCTTTTGTTCTGTATCCTTTATCATGTCGAAAAGCCGGTGCTGGTCGGAAAGGGATAAAGACGGGAATACTCCCGACAGATCGGCTGCATGTGTTTTGTCTACAATATTGAGAAGATGGGAGGTGGCTCCACGTCTAAGCAACCGCTTTATGCTGTCTAAAAGTATTTTGTTTCTGTCACCTTGCATGGTTTTCTGTCTAAATCGAACTTTTTACAAGTTCATCATCTGTTATGGAATTTTGTATGCGTTCACGGAATATTGAAATTAGAAAATATAAATTGGAAATTGGTTTCATCTCTTCCGATTTTATAGTTTCCAATTTCAAATTTCAAGCCGTGAACGGTTACGGAATCTTTAAATTAACAACCTGCCCGCTTTTTCCCGGCACCTCTATGGATTCGTTATTCAACAGCAATCGAATTCCACCTGCGTTTCCTATAAAAAGACTATACCCCAAAGTTGCTTTCAGCTCTACCTGATCACCCGGATTTAGATAATACTCATTGGGTTTTTGGTCATCAATGACAATCTTCATCCAAGTTTCTTCAATTGCCATTATCTTTAGAATTAACTTTTCCGGTTTATTAGTAATCTGAATGTTTGCAGGTTCCGTATCATATTGAGGCTCAAAGGTCGCATTCCCCTCATTCTCAATACCGGCTGCTTGGTCCGTATTGCTTTCCACCAGCTCGGTTGATGAAGATTTATTTTTAAAATAAGATACAGCGAAAACGGAAAGAAATATAAGACTTAGCAATGCCACCACACAAAATAATAAGCGTCGCCAGAACTTTCCGCTGGGCATCTCCAAATCGGCCTCTGACTTCGCAAGTTTTTGAATGACCTTAAGCCGCATCTGGTAACGCCGGACAGCTTCATCCCCATCCGCATCGATTGCTTTTGCATAGGCACGTAAAAACCCTTTTACAAAAACCTTATCAGGCAGCTTGTCATGATTTTCCTGCTCGATAAGGACAAGGTTATCTATCCTGATTCGGGTCTCTTCTGCTATGGTTTCAAGGCTGATACCCTTTAAAAGCCGAATATCCTGAAGGTAGCGCCCAAATGAAAGCGATTTCTTGTCTGTTGTCATGTGGTTAATTTATCTTATAATTTTAATATGAGACCGGCTTTTTAAATCCTTAAGCCATGAGGCATATTTCCGGTTTACATTATCTTGGTAAAGTTTCTGCGAAATCTCAGAGTTGGCTTCCTCAAGGGTTTTCCCGGGAAATTTTTGGATTTTCTGAATATAAAGAATTTGATACCCCTGGTCCGTATCGAGCACAGGAGTATAGTCACCTTCCTCAAGTAGTTTTATGGCCTCCTGCAACTGGGGTGAAAGATCTTTAATCTCGAACAGGCCTAAATCCCCTCCTTCAGAAGCCACCGGTGAATCAGAGTAAATTCTTGCCAGTTTATCAAAAGGTTCTCCCTGTTTCAGCTTATCCAAAACAGCTTCAATTTTTTTTAAGATTCTACTTTTTTCAGCCTCATCTGCATCCCCCGGAACTTTCATAATAATATTTCTTAAGTGATATTTCTTTTTGCCGGAGTATTCATCCTGGTGATTCTGGTAGTACGCCTGTATATCCTCCGATGTAATGACTATTTTTGATTTTACTTCACGGCTTATCAGTTTTTCCCTGAGAATCTGTTCTTTAATTTGGTTACGATACTTCTCTAATGTAAGCCCCCGTCTGCTTAGTTCCCGGCGTAATTCTTCGTCTGTAATCAACCTTGTTTTCTTCATCCTCTCAATGGCATTGTTTATTTCCTGGGGACTCACGGATATTTTGTACCTCTTTATTTCCTGATCGGCAAGTTTCCTTTCGATCAGCATGTTCAAGGCATCCTCCCGTATTTTAAAGAGCATCTGTCGCTCCTTTTCATATGAGTAATTGGATGTCTTAATGCGATCAACATAGGGTTTAATGGTCTGGTCCAAATCATAAAGCAGCACAATTTCATCATTTACTGTGGCTACAATTCGATCAACGACTTCAGCCCCCCAAGCCTTTTGCATATCTAAAAAACAACCGCAACACAATAAAACCGCACCGGCAGCAAACAACACCAGCTGCTTTAACATGTTCGAGTCTGTCACCAAAAATCCGTTATTACTTCTGTATGTTATGAAGAAAGAATTTTTTCCCACTGCTTCTCATTAATTTCAATATAGAATCTTTTATGTATTTTTTCTATCCAGGATTTATAAATTTCTTCTATCTTTTTTCTGCGCAAATGTTTGACTATTTTTTCGTTCAAATCCTTCGATTTGTTTGCCAAATCCGGCTTAAAATTGGATGCCTTATAATTTTCTTCATAATACCTTGCAATATCATCTGCGGTAATCACGATCTGATCTGATAGCTCTTTTTCTATCAGTTTTTCTATCAACATTCGCGTTTTTAACCCTTTTTTCCAGGATTCATAGGAAACTGCATATTCTAGTAATATCTCTTCAAAAACGCCTTCAGGATAATCGCTTTTTATGGCTGCGACTGTTTTTTCAATTTCTGATTGCGGAATAGAAACACCCAATTCTTTGGCGCGTTCCAGCAGAACCATCTCTTCAGTCATCTGATTTAAAAGCCTCTTTTTAGCTTCTTTTAATGCAGATGCATCCTGCAAGGTGTTATGCGGAAAAGCGGCCTCGGCGATTTCAAAAGCTTTATTGTAGTCAAACACGGTTACCACTCTTTGATTAATCCGAATCAAGTATTCATCCTGATCTTTGGATTCCGGTTTCTCACATGATGTGAAAAGGCAAGCCGTGAACAATAAAACGGTCGCCGCGATTATTTTCTGTATGTATTTCATTGCTGAATGATAATCTCCTGCTTTTTACTAAACTTTTAATTGTTAACACGCTGTGCAATTTCTTTCAAGATTTTTCTCACTTGAGCCACCAGACCGTTAAAGCTGCTGTTGGAAAGCCTGGCTTTAAAAATATGATCCGGCGAGAGCTCATAAAGCCTTTTATTGGACACAACCACATCAACAATACCCGGTGGATTTTTTTGGTGCACCGCTGAAAAATGAAGCATCAGCATTCCCCCTCTCAGGTCAAGCCGCTTTACCCCGGCCTTTACAGATAATACTTTCAGTATGATTTTTAACAGTAGATTGGCCGCTTCCCGCGGTAAAGCCCCAAAACGGTCCATTATTTCAGCTTTGAAATCCGCAATTTCACTCAACTCAGCCATTTTGGTCAAACGGCGATAAGCTGAAAGTCGCTGATCAATATCAGGAATATAGGACTCAGGGATATAAGCAGATATGGTAATATTAATTTCCGGCTCCAGGGATTCTATGACCGGTTTTCCCTTCAGTTGGGATACTGCGTTTTCCATAAGCTTTAAATACATGTCATACCCTACTGCGGCAATGTGACCGGACTGGGAAGCCCCCAGAATAGTTCCTCCCCCCCTGATCTTCAAATCACTCATGGCTATTTGGAAGCCAGCACCCAGGTCGCTGTGTTCCATCAGCACCTTAAGGCGTTTTACCGCATCTTTTCCCAAGCTAGTTTCATCTGGAATAAAAAGGTATGCATAGGCCTGTTCATCGGCGCGACCCACACGGCCGCGTAACTGATACATCTGGGCCAGGCCAAACCTGTCCGCCCGATTAACGATGATGGTATTGGCTGAAGGAATATCAAGTCCCGATTCTATTATGGTAGTGCACACCAGCATGTCAATTTCCTTATTCATAAACTTCAGCATCACCCGTTCTAATTCATCTTCATTCATCCGGCCGTGGGCAACTTCCAGCCGGACTTCCGGTATCAGTTTTTTTAATTTTCCTGCCATTTTCCAGATACTGTGAATATTGTTATGAACAAAATAAACCTGCCCTCCCCTTCCCAATTCCCTTCTTACCGCTTCAGACACGATGGCATCATCGATTTCAGAAATATAGGTAATGATCGCCCGGCGATACTCTGGAGGAGTTGAGATAACACTTATGTCGCGTATTCCCATAAGAGACAGATGAAGTGTTCGGGGTATCGGAGTGGCGGTCAGGGCCAGAACATCGACATTATGTCTTATTTTTTTTAATTTCTCTTTGTGCTTCACGCCGAAACGCTGCTCTTCATCAAGCACTAACAGGCCGAGATCCTTAAATATGACATCTTTAGAAAGTAGGCGGTGGGTGCCTATCACAATATCGACTTTGCCGATTTTTAAATCGTTGATGATTGCCCGCTGCTCTTTGGGAGAACGGAATCTACTCAAACAAGCCACCTTTATGGGATATCTTTCAAATCTTGAGGAAAATGTTTCAAAATGCTGCTGCGCAAGCACCGTGGTCGGAACGAGTACGGCAACCTGTTTCCCGTTAAAAACCGCCATAAATGATGCGCGAAGAGCGACTTCTGTTTTCCCATATCCGACATCACCGCATATGAGCCGGTCCATCGGGGTTGGCTTTTCCATATCGGAAAGCACATCATCTATGGCATTCAGCTGATCTTGGGTTTCTTCATAGGAAAAACCCGCTTCAAAATCATGGAGAGAACTGTCAATGGCCTCAAAAGCAAATCCTTGTTCAACTTTGCGTGCCGCATAGATTTTGAGAAGCTCTCCGGCTATCTTTTCTGCTGTCCGTTTGACACTATTTTTCACCCGTTCCCATGATTTTCCGCCCATTTTGTCAAGGACCGGGTCAATGCCATCCACCCCCATGTACTTTTGTATCATATTCATACGATCCACAGGGAGGTACAGTTTATCCGAATCTTTATAGATAATTAGGAGAAAATCGTTGGTCGATCCGTCTATCTTTAATTTGACCAGATCCTCATACCGGCCGATTCCATGCTCAACATGCACAATAAGATCTTCTTTTTTCAAATCTTCAAATGCCAGGAGTTTTGCATGAACACTTTGCTTGGGTTTCAACTTTTTGCGGTGTTTTGCACCGAATATTTCATTTTGCGTGATCACTGCAAGTGATTCGTCCGGCCAGACAAATCCTGATGAAATCCGGCCCAGGCAGATAAATTCAAAACCTTTACCCTGGGTGATATCTGAAAACCGGGCCATGGTTTTTGGCTCAACAGGATATGGGGCAAGAAGTGATATCAGCCGATCTGCCTGCGGTGTTGAATGACAGACAATAATGGTTTTCAATCCGGCTTGTGTATTATTTTTAATCCATTGGGCAAGGGGTAAAAGAAGTCTTTCTTTTTCCATGTGAGTTTTTAACGCCAGACTCAAATCTGAATGATCATGCGTGGAAAGGGTATACTGCAGTGGACCTTGATCTTTATCATTTTGTTCCCTTAAAATGGGAAGTATTCTTAAGATCAAAGGTTTTTTCTTTAAAAACGTATCGGTGATATCTTCCCATTTTAAATACAGGCTTTCAGGCCTGACACACAGCCGCTTTTCACTTCGCGCCAGTTCAAAATTTTTAAATATCCGTGTTTCAAGTTCAGTGGCCGCTTTTTCCAGCTCTTCGGGTTCTGTATTAATAAAAAGGGTATCGCTCGGCAGGTAATCAAACAGGGTATCAAGCTTGGTATAAACCAGCGGAATCAGACTCTCCAATCCAGGAAATAGACCCTCATGCCTAATACGACTGATAATCTTTCTGGTCCTGGATACCGGCATATCAAGGCGGGACGCCCGCTGCCGTATCCGGCTTATGATTAGAGGAATACGTTTTTTAACTAAAACAGCCTCCTTGGCTGGAAGTATAACGGCTTCCTTAAGGTCTCTAATTTTTCTCTGGCTTGCGGCGGAAAAAGATCTGATGGAATCCACCGTGTCGCCAAAAAATTCGACTCTCAGCGGATCAGGATACATGGGAGAAAAAATATCCAAAATCCCTCCTCTGATGGAAAAATCGCCCGGTTCCTCTACAATAGAGGTTTCCTCATATCCACCGAAAATCATTTTCTCGATCAAAGCATCACGTTCAATCTCTTCATTCACCATTATCAGATCAGCAAAGTGGATGATTTCTTTTCGCGGAATCATTTTCTGCAGCATCGCTTCCACTGTGGTCACCACAATGGACGGCCCATTATTTTCAATCAACTTATATAGTGTCCGAATTCGTCTGGCTGCGGTTTCGTTGTGATAAGAGAGAAATTTAAATGGTGAAATATGATAAGGAGGAAAATATAGCAGTGCGGATGCATCATTTCCTAAAAAAAAATTCAGATCTTCCAGAAGCCTTTCCGCATATTTTGGGGAAGGGGTCAGCAGAAAAATGGAATTCTTCTGCTTTTGGTATGCCCTTGAAATTAAATAGGCTTTTGCTGATTCTTCCAGCCCTGTGCATTCAATGGTCTGTTCTCTTGCAGATATTTTATCAATCAGGGTTTCAACTGAAATTTTTTCTTGATTTGGATTCATAAACAAAGTAGTTGTTTCTCATTTGTGGGTAGTTAATGCATAATACATCTTTAGCCGGCGTAGCTCAGTTGGTAGAGCAGCTGATTCGTAATCAGCAGGCAGGCGGTTCGACTCCGCCCGTCGGCTCCAAACATTAAAAGGGATTACGGCCACTTAGGTCGAAATCCCTTTTTTATACTAAAACATAAAACTCGGCAAATCAAGGCAAAATACGGCAATTTTGCGCCCCTTTTTGTCCCCCTTTTTATTTTCATTTTTATCGGTGGAACACTTTCCGGCTGTGCATCACTCGATATCCATCCTGACCCCTGGACCAAAGATCAAAAAATAATGCAAGGCACAGTCACGCTGCTAAATATTATTGACTGGGGCCAGACACTCGACATTGTAGATAAGCCAGACCAATATTACGAAATCAATCCATATCTCGGTAAGCATCCAAGTCGGGGAAAAGTTAATAAATATTTTTTCTGCACCATACCAGCAAAAATCCTTATAACTCACATATTGCCATCAGGTTGGCGTAAATGGTGGCTCGGCGTAAATATTTCGATTTCTGGCTATCTTGTGGGCCATAATTGGCATGTAGGATTGAGGGCAAACTATTAACAACGAGAGGTTTGATATGATTTCAATAAACGTAAAATCAAATGTTAAACAATTTACCCGGCATTTAACCAGGATTGAAAAGAAACAGGTGCCCTTTGCCACCGCCAGGGCCTTGACCTGGACCGCCCAGGACGTGCAAAAATGGTTGATCAAAAAAATTCCCTCAATCTTCAACGTGACTAAAAAGTGGTGGCTCAAACAGCAGCCGACCGGAATTAAGATCAAACCGGCAAAAAAGAATTATCTGGTCTCATCGATCTATACCAAAGCATATTTTGCCAACCTCCAGGAAGAAGGCGGAACCAAGCGGCCAACCAGAAGCAAGAATCTTGTCATACCGACAAAAAAAGTTCCAAAGTCCAGGCGTAAAGCCGGCGGTGCAGCGGTCATGTTAAAGGGCAAAAAAGTGTTTTCAACCGCCCGGGGTATTTATCGCAGAAAGGGCGGAAAGAAGAGCAGGACCATTGAACTGCTATTTCATAAAGAGCGGTCCGCAAATATCAAGCCCCGGTTTAACTTTAGACAAACAGCGCACAGCATTGCCACTCGAATGTTTAAAAGAAATTTTTTACGATCGCTGGCCGGTGCGCTAAAGACCAGGAGATAATACAAAAGGGGGGATAAAAATACCCCCCACCTCAACATATTGATATTATAGCGGGTCCTTCTGGTTAACATACTGCGGGTAACGCGCAGAGGGCGATACATTTTTAGTTCCAGGATTTTTCCCAGGGAGTTCGTTTCATGAAAATTGCAATCGTCGGATCCAGAAGCTTTCAAGATTATGGATTGTTGATGAAAACTATGGCCAAACATAAACCAAGCGCAATCGTTTCCGGGGGCGCCAAAGGCGCGGACACCCTGGCGGAAAGATATGCCGGAGAAATCGGCGTTGACTGCATTATTTTTAAGCCTGACTGGAAAAGATACGGCCGGGCAGCCGGGCCAAAGCGGAACAAGCAAATCGTCGAAGCGGCGGACCGGATCATCGCATTTTGGAACGGAAAAAGCCGCGGGACATTCTCAACGATAACGCTGGCAATGAAGGCGAGGAAACCGGTTGATGTTGTACGATTTGTGGAAAAGTAGAAAAACCGGAATTCATTTTTTATTCGACTATACGCCAAAATCTCAATTTATGAAAAAGGGCAATAAAGACGATTTCGACGGAACGACGATTAATTTTAAAATGTATAACACCGGGGCAAAAGAGTTTTCCGAAATCATCCAAGCTTTAAAAGAAATATTTAAAGCCGAGATCTCAATCGGGATCCCGCCGGCGACGGCCGAAGATAACAACATTCAAAGGATTTGCGATAAAGATATTTATTTTGAAGCCACCAAAGAAAGAAAAAAGCGCCACAAAACAACCATAAAACTGAACGTCAAAAAAGAAACCGATCGATTAAAGATCAAGCGAACCCGGAAAAAAATAAACCGGGCTATTTTGTGTGATGATATTGCCACCACCGGGCACACCATGAACATTTACTCAAAAATTGCCATCAATTCCGGCGTGGGCGAAGTAATACCCTTTGCGATCGCACACAAAAAGGCAGCCAAAACATATCAACATGGAATTTATTTAACCGAAAAGCAGGACATTTACGATCTTAAACGTATAGCGGAACTTTTGAGCCTTTCACAAAGGCGCGTCCAACAATTAGTTAAAGATCGGGTTTTGCCCAGGCCGAACAAAAGGGAATTCGACATGGCCGGCTGTGTTTTTGGCTATGTTAAATTTTTACGGGACCGCGCCGGCGGCAATGGCGATTTATCGTTGAACGAAGAGCGCGCAAGGTTGGCAGCGGCACAAGCAAATTTGCAGGAATTAAAGATTGCCCAATTAAAAGGCGAATTAATCCCGGCCGATAAAATAGCCGAAACCTGGAGCCGAATTATCACCGCTGCAAAGATGCAGTTTTTAGCCTTGCCAGATCGGTTGGCTCAAATGCTTGAAACTGCATCCACAGCCAATGCCCGCCGGATCGTAATTGATGCAGAAATTAAAAACATTCTGGAAGCTTTAGCAGATGGAAAATAATATACAAACGATTGATGCAACACAAAACCTTGATTTCTTAGCGGCCCGAATGCTTAACACCTGGCGTCCGGCCAAACCCATCACCGGCACCAAATGGGCTGAATCCAACCGAGTTTTGTCCAAAGAAAACTGCCCGCTTCCCGGGCCTTACCGGGTGGCGGTCACGCCGTATATTGAAGAGATCCTAAATTGCGTGATGGATCCGATGATTGAGAAAGTGGTCTGTCAGAAATCGGCCCAGGTGGCCTGGACGGATGGAGTGGTAAATAACTGTGTGGGTTATTATGTGGATCATGAGCCATCGCCGATGCTGATCCTTTTCCCTACCAGCAAAATGGCGGAAAGATACAGCAAGGAAAAACTGGCGCCAATGATCCGGGATTGTATAGCATTGCGGGGAAAAATTGCCGAACCGAAATCAAGAGATTCGGGCAATACCATTTTATCAAAAAATTTTACCGGCGGGCATCTTGAACTGATAGGCTCGAACGCTCCGGCCAATCTTTCCATGTCACCGATACGGATCGTTATTGTCGAGGAACCGGACCGGTGCGCGGCCAATGCAGGCGGTGAGGGGAATTCGCTTAAAATCGCTTTTGAGCGCACCAAGGCTTTTCATAATCGCAAGATTATTCTAGGCGGATCTCCGACAATCAAGGGGCTATCTGAAATCGAGCGCGAAATGAAATTGACCGATCAGAGAAGGTTTTTAATACCCTGCCCGATATGCGGGGAATACCAGGAACTAAAATGGTCGTCAGTGGTATGGGACAAAAAACCCGGGCGGAATCATCTCGTTTATGATGACTATTTGCCTGAATCGGCCATGCTGCGCTGTATTAGCTGTGAAAAGGAATTCAGCAACGCGGAGAAAAACGAACAGCTTTCCAGGGGAATATGGCACCCGACCGCAGAATTCACCGGGGCAGCCGGATTTTATTTATCTGAACTGTTGTCCCCTCTTCCAAATTCCAAGCTTTCTGACATCGCTAAAAAATTTCTTGAAGCGAGAAAAGAATTAAAAGCCGGAAATGAACTTTTAATGATCACTTTTATAAATACTGCCCTGGGCGAAACATGGGAAGAAAAAGGCGAAGGCATTGAACAGCGGGACATTATCGAACGCGTGGAAACCTACCGCAAAAACGCCATCGATCCCGGGATATTGGCCATTACTTCTGCGGTTGATGTCCAGGACGATCGCCTTGAATGCGAAATTGTTGGTTGGGGAATGGGGGAAGAATCCTGGTCCCTGGACTATTTAATAATCGAAGGGGATCCGGAACAACCCGGAGTATGGAAAAAACTTGATAAAGTTTTAGAGCGCACGTTCAAGCGATCCGGCGCCTTGCTCAAAATAGCCTGTATGTGCGTTGACTCCGGAGCGCACACCAACGCCGTTTATAAATATGTTTTACCGCGCCAGGTCCGCAGGGTTTATGCCATAAAAGGTAAAAGCACCGAGGGGGATCCCATTGTCGGCAGACCATCAAGGCGATCGATCATGAAGGGTTTAAAACTTTATCCGGTCGGCACAGATACAGCCAAAACCGCTGTTTATGGTCGATTAAAGGTTGAAAAGCCCGGCCCCGGGTATTGCCATTTTCCGGATCACTATCCGGATGAATATTTTAAACAGCTTACCGCAGAAGAACTTGTTACCCGATATGTTAGAGGCGTCACCAAACGGGTATGGAAGAAAAAGCGGCCACGAAATGAGGCTCTTGATTTAAGGGTTTACAACCTGGCAGCGCTCAATATCTTAAATCCCAATTTCAAAGTTCTACAAGCCAAGGCAGAAAAGGTCAAGAAAGAGAAACCGAAAGATTCCATGCGGGCACCCAGGCCCCGCAGACGAAAAAACTTTGTAACCAATTATTGACATGCCAACAAATAAAAAAATTCTAATCGGCCAAAATGAAATAATGGATTATATTGGCATAAAATCAGTTGAACTGTTTGTAAATTTTATCAGATCCGGAATGCCTGCAAAAAAAATCAATGACCGCTGGTATGCCCACGGTGAAAATCTGGATGAATATTTTAAACGTCTTACAAAAGTAAGGAATAAATCAGTCCCGTCAGCGACAAAATAGTTTTCGTTAGACGGAGATGATTGTACAACAATCAACATTAAGATTTACTTGACTAACCACCCACCAATAATGATATCTTTATTTGAGGCCAAGTCTGGATATTCTCAATATATCTGTAGTCTCGTTTTTTTTGTTTCAAGAATTTGTCACCAATTTAATGGTTGATAGAAATTGACTATTTTTTTTGTCCCAATTAGGGTATTAACGAGACGTCTATTTAACATGCCCATATGGAACATAAACGAGATGTTTATTGAATAACAATGTTAGGAATTGCCTTAGGCTAACCATGCTGATGACACCAAAATTAGAGGCACATTTAAGCGTTGCACCACCAGCCAAGCTGTACCACTACACCTCAACGGAAGCATTTCGTTGCATTGTGGAACATAAAAAGATTTGGGCAACCGACGCATTTTATATGAATGACAACCAAGAGATTCTGCATGCGTTAAACTTGTTTCAAGAGACATGCAGATCTCTTGCCAAAAGTAAAGTCGATCATGAGCTTGCCTTTTTAGAAAAGCTACTTGGCGAGTTGAATTTTCAGAAAACAGATCAGCCACATATCTTTACAGTGAGCTTCTCAGCAAGCCGGGACCAGCTAAGTCAATGGCGCGCATATACGAGAAATGGCGGATACGCACTTGCATTTAATGGGGATGCCTTGTCGCATGTCGCAGACACTCAGGGGTATCGACTTGTTAAGTGTGTATATCAACAGAAAGAAAAAATTCAGCTCATTGAAGAATACTTAGATGCAAAGTTAAGCGTATCCGCGGTGGATCCAGATATATTAGCAGTAACTACAGCAATTGATTTTCTGGAAATAGCTGCAATGATGAAGCATCAAGGGTTTGCTGAAGAGAATGAGTGGAGGTTGATATCAACAAGTAGCCGCCTAAAGGTTGAGAACATAGAGTATCGCAGCGCATTGAGATACCTAATTCCCTATCTGGAGGTCGATATCGGCACTACTAATATCCCGCAGCTTAACGACCCAAGAGATTACATCGGAATCAACGAGGTGCTTGTAGGACCAGTCCCAGAGCCAGAGTTGTCATGGCGATCCTGTATGCAATTACTTCAAGATCGCATGATTTTTTTTGAACAAATCACCCCTTCAAGCACCCCCTTTAGGGCGAGCTAGTTGTAAGATCTATGGACGTAAGCAATAGCATTCCTTACCTCGAACGTTAGCTGCTAAACTATACGCCATAAAAAATTATTCATGGGAAATTTTATGAACTTTCTTGCAGGCATATTTGGAAATAGCAAAAAACAGCTTGGAAAAGTAGCAGCTCATCTCATACCAAGGCTACAGGAAGTTAGAGAAAGGTGGACAGAATACTGTGTGGCACTATTAAATGAAATGGGAGTTTCACCAGCAAGAACCATACTCTCAGAAGATGGTTTAGCTTGTGTTGCTGCCTTTCAGTATTTCATGTTCACCCAACTTGCCCATGAAAAAAAATATATCAAAACTGCAAAAAGAGAAGAATTTTTCAATCTAATTGCTAACATGATAATCCATGAGAATAATATTGCCAGAGACGCCTTCATATCCAAGCTCAAGTCCTTCGACGAAACAACCGAAACATCACAGCTTATTTTTATTTTAGCAGAGTGCGTAGCTAAGGATCTTGTTGGGAAGGAAGCTGTCTTAGGTGAGTCAGTGGCACTATCATCTAATGTAAATCTCCTTATTGTCATGACCAAAATGATTTCAGCTGAATCATTCAGGGATTTTAAAACTGCAAAGGAATTCGAGAACATATATGACACCATGTTTAACCCTAACACGTAAACCCAAAAATACAGCTAACAAAGCCATCTCAGAGTTACTGGCAGGGCAATGTGGCTTTGACTTTTCGATTTACCTTAACGTTAGGCATCGAATATCGGATCGGAGATTCTCTCATGTTCAGAAAACTAAGGAGTCTATTTTCATCAAGTAAAGATGTCCCAACACCTCAAGAGAAAGCAAAAGCTGTATACTTTGTTTTAATTTCACAAGGAAGAGCTATAATCCGAGATATTCTTTACTCCGCCCCAGATCAATTTAAGGATTCTGAAGACTATAAGGCTTTTCTGGGAAACGAAATTGGCGTAATAATGTGTTTACACTCTACGCATGAAGGCTATGAACGTTTTTTCGCAGATAGGCAGGAAAGTAAATTATTTGTTGCCACTCTATCTTCGTTATTTAAACATCATCTGAAAATATCTTGGGAGGTCTTTGAACTTTACGTCAGTCTCGGGGAAAATCATGAAAAGCCTGACAAAATATTTATGGACATCTTTACTAGTCGTATAGTTGCTTTTCTTAACCAAGACGATGAGGCCTTTACCAAAAAAGAAAAAACTTTATTTTACGCGCGGCATCCGGAATCATTAATCTATGCGGAATACTATGTTGCGATCTTTGAATCGGTTTGCCGAATTCTGAATGAATATGCTGAGGAATCCGCAAATATTAGAAAAATACGTGAAATGGCAAATGAGCTAGATGAATGTCTCAAATGATGTCTTTCATTATTCAAACTTTATATTAAAGAGCTTTCTGTGGCTAACAACAGCTGCAACCTGAACTGGCTTTTCCTTTGGCGTTCCTAAACCAGCCGGTTAAGCTGAAATTTAGAATCTCCCACATATACAAACTTTCGGAGACTCCTCAAAAGTTGTGATATTTTATTGTCAATTGAAGTTTTAACTTAATTTCCAATTCTGTCAAATCAAGTATAGGCCAAGGCAAATAGGCCTTATCCCAAAAACCCTGTCAATTCATTTAAGCACCGGTTTCTTACCGGTTTCGTACCGGTTTCGTACCGGTTTTACCTTTTTAGCAAAAACCCCGTGTTATGTTTTCCCAAAATTTCACGGGGTTTTTTATGACCGATATTCCAACCAAAGAACCATTGTCATTTCGCGCGGGCGATACCGTCAAGTGGAAAAAATCACTTGACGATTACCCGGCCACGTCCTGGACGCTCAAATATTTCCTGGTTATTCAATCCGATCAAAAAATTATTACCGCATCACCCGACGGGACTGATTTTCTAATCACCATCACCGCCGCGGCATCTGCCGGCTACGTGGTCGGGCGCTATTCTTACCAGGCGCGTGTTGAGAATGTCGGCGGAGATAAAACCACGGTCGGAGATGGCATCGTTAAAGTCAAACCGAATTTAGAGTTGGCGACCGCCGGTGCGGATTACAGATCCCACGTCAAAGCCGTTTTAGATGCGTTGGAAGCGACTATTTTGGGAAAAGCTTCCAGCGACCAGCTTTCATACTCGATTGCCGGCCGATCACTGTCAAAATTATCTCCGGAAGAACTGATTGCCTGGCGGGATCATTACCGGGCGGAATATCTCAGGGAAGAACGAAAGGCCGGACGTGGCCGCCCGCAAAAAATAAAGGTTCAGTTTCCATGAATATGTTTCAAGGAAAAACAGTAGGTGAACATCTGGACAGCTTCAACCGGATCATATCGGCAGTTCGTAAATATGCGACAAAAGCCAATCAGTCATTGACGTTCAGGAAATTAAGGCCGGAACTGCGACGAAATCGACACCGGAGAAACTATACGGCAGCCGAAAACCATCGGTTGTTAAAAGATTGGCCCACCACTGGCGGTACCGCTGATGCTGAAATTTACTCAGCACTCAGGCCGCTTAGAATCCGCAGCCGGCACCTGGCCAAAAACAACGATTATGCCAAACGCTTTTTTAATTTGCTGAAAACCAACGTGGTCGGACCCAAGGGCATCGGACTGCAGGCCCGCGCCAAAAACGACCGCGGCGAGCTGGATGAATCCGACAACAATCACCTGGAAAACGAATGGCGAAACTGGGGCAAAAAAGGCGTTTGCACCGTGGACGGCAAGCTTTCCCTGGTCGACTGCCAGAAACTGTTTATGGAAACCGTGGCCCGGGACGGCGAGGCGGTTGTGCGTAAAATAAGAAACTGGCCGGGAAACCGCTTTAAGTTCGCCCTGCAGTTTATCGAGCCGGACTTTCTGGATCACGAATTAAATAAAACGCTGCCCAACGGAAACACCATTCGCCTGGGCGTCGAATTCAACCAATGGCGTCAGCCGGTGGCGTATCATTTCAAAAAACAATCGGCGGCGTTAAATATCTTCAGCGAAAGCGCAAATGTTTACGACCGTCACGAACGGATCCCTGCCGGTGATATCATCCATGAATTTATTGTGGATCGCATCGGTCAGAGCCGCGGCGTCCCCTGGCTGCATACCGCCGGTAAGCGCCTGCACATGCTGGGGGGCTATGAAGAGGCCGAAGTTGTTGCCGCTCGTACCGCAGCGGCAAAGATGGGTTTTTTCAAGTCGGATACCGGAGAAGAGTATGTCGGCGACGAAGAGGATCCCGAGGATACCACCCAGGCCCCGGTGATGAATGCCGAGCCGGGTACCTTTGAAGAACTGCCGGCGGGTATGGATTTTGTCAAATGGGATCCGGACCATCCCACCAGCGCTTTTGAAGCCTTTGTGCTGGCGATTTTACGCGGCGCGGCAGCCGGGTTGAACGTGTCTTATGTCAGCCTGGCCAATGATTTACGCGGCGTTTCCTACAGTTCCATCCGCCAGGGCGCACTGGACGAACGGGACGGCTGGCGCACCCTTCAGGGATGGCTGGTCGAGCATTTTTTGGCCGATATCTGGGAAAATTGGCTCACCATGGGGTTGACCTCCGGAGCGTTGAACCTGCCGCCGCGAAAATTCGATAAATTCAACTCGGTGATCTGGCAACCGCGGGGCTGGCAATGGGTAGATCCCAAAAAAGACGGTGACGCCAACGAACGCGACGTGGTGAACGGTTTTCGCTCGCCGCAGATTATCGCCGGCGAACAGGGCCATGACCTGATCGAAGTATATGAGCAGATCGCAGCAGCCAAGGAACTGGCTGAAAAATACGGTTTGCAATTAGGTATATTCAACGGGGGCAAAAATGAGCAAAAAATCATCGCAGAAATCGACCACGATTAAAACCGGCATTTTTTACCGCATGACCGACGGCGGCGTGGATGTTCGCGGCATCGATGAAGAGAAACGAACGGTGAAGCTGTCCTTTTCATCCGAAGCGCCGGTGGATCGGTATTTCGGGCAGGAAATTTTAAACCATGACCAAAAAAGTGTCAATTTGACATTTTTAAACAGCGGTCGCGCGCCGCTGTTGAAAGATCATTTTTCGTTTGAACAGACAGGGGTGGTTGAATCCGCCAGGATCGGGACTGACCGTATGGGCCGGGCAGTGGTGCGATTTGGAAAGTCGCAGCTTGCCGATGACGAATTCAACGACGTGGTGGACGGCATTCGGTCGAACGTGTCGGTCGGATACCGCATAAACAAGATGGTTCTTGAGGAACAAAGCGAGGAAAACGGGGACGTTTACCGCGTGGTCGATTGGGAACCATTGGAAATCAGTATCGTTTCGATCCCCGCGGATCAGAGCGTCGGCGTTGGACGCGCCGCCAGAGATTCCCGGGAGTTTGAAACCATGGTTATTAGCGAAAGGAGTGTAAACAAAATGCCTGATCAAATAGTTAAACAACCCGATGCCGTCGTTACCCGGTCGGATCCGCCCACAGCGGCCGCACCCAAAGCACCGGAAATCGATGTGGACCAGATTCGACGCGAAACCGCCCAAGCCGAACAGAGACGGGCGGCGGATATTATCGCGCTGGGTGAAATGCACGGCTATCGCGACGATGCCATCCAGGCCATCAAGGACGGAAAAACCGTGGATCAGTTCCGCCAGTTCGTTTTGGACAAGCTGGCCGAAAAGGGCCTCACGCCGGTGGAGGATCCGGATCCGGCCATCGGGTTATCCGGGAACGAACAGCGCCAGTTTTCCTTTATCCGCCTGATTCGTGCCCTGGCCGATCCTAAAGATGCCAAGCTGGCCGAGGAGGCCGGGTTCGAGCTCGAATGCAGCCGGGCGGTGGCAGATAAAATCAAAAAGGCGCCGCGCGGTGCGTTTATTCCGTGGGACGTCATGCTGCACGGTCAACGAGATCTGAACACCACCGATGACGCCGCGCTGGTGGCGACCAACCTGCTGGCCGGATCGTTTATCGACGTGTTGCGAAATAAGATGGTGGTCAAGCTGGCCGGCGCACGCATCCTGGACGGTCTGATCGGTAACGTGGCCATTCCCAAAAAGACCGCAGGTGCTTCCGTGTACTGGGTGGCCGAGGGTATCACGGAAAACCCGACCGAAAGCGAAGCGAGCTACGGAACGGTTTCCCTGAGCCCGAAAACCGTGGGCACTTACACCGAAATTACCCGGCAAATGCTGTTGCAGTCCACCCCGGCCATAGAGATGCTGACCCGCGACGATCTGGCGGTGGCGGTGGCCCTGGGCATCGATCTTGCCGCACTCCACGGCACCGGGGTAAGCAATCAGCCCACCGGGATCGCGGCCACGTCCGGCATCGGCAGTGTGGCCGGCGGCGCCAACGGACTGGCACCCACCGATGATCACATTATCGACCTGGAAACCGAGGTTGCCATCGACAACGCCGATCTGGGCGCTCTGGCCTATATCACCAACGCCAAGGTTCGCGGCAAGCTGAAAAAGACCGATATCGGCACCGATACCGGCCAGAGGGTATGGGATCGTCAAAGCCCCAAATCACCGCTGAACGGATACCCGGCCCATGTGACCAACCAGGTGAAAAGCGACCTGGACAAGGGAACATCCACCGGCGTTTGCAGTGCCATCTTTTTCGGCAACTGGTCCGATCTGTTAATCGGCATGTGGGGTGCTCTGGATATCCTGGTCGATCCTTACACCTACAGCAAATCCGGCGGTCTTCTGGTCCGGGCGCTGCAGGATGTCGATACCGCGGTCCGCCATGCCGAAAGCTTTTCGGCCATGCTGGACGCGTTAACCACACCTTAACCGGGAAAGATATAAGGGTTGACGAATGGTTTTAGCAACCACCAACGCGGGCGCGCTCATATCCGGGCGCGTCCGCTCAACTACCAACAAGGGGGTTATTATGCCCGAAATCAAGCAAATTACCATTGCCCGCAACACGGTTGCGGGAGGAAAAGCGGTGGAAGTGGGTGACGTGTTAACCGTGGGAGAAGACATCAGCGAAAACGACGCCCTGTTTTTAACCCAGATCAAAAAAGCGGTTTCTGATGTTGATGTAGAGAAAGACATGGAAATCGATCCGTCAAAAATGACGGGGCCGGATCCGGAAAACCGTGAAACCGAGCAGGAAAAGACAATCGCCAAACGCGGGGCGAATAAAAAAGGCAGAAGGTAAAAGGCTGAAGACTGAAGGAAAAAGCGTTCAATCACCCTTCAGCCTTCTACCTTAAACCTATTACCTGAAAACATGGAGTGTTTTTAATGGCCTTTACCGAAGACATCGACACTTTTTTCAACACCGATGATTTTGCCGTGGCGGCGACCTATACCCCGCTTGTCGGCCTGCCTTCCACCGTAAACGGCATATTCGACGATGAGTATTTTGACGAGGTCGGCGGCTCGGTGGGCATTGAAGGATCGCAGCCGAGATTTACCTGCAAACTGGAAGATATTGCCGCCGTTGAACAGGGTGACGCTTTGACCGTTTCCGGTGTATCATACGAGATCGTTAATGTGCAAAAGGACGGCACCGGCATTGTGGTTTTGGTATTAGAGGAACAGTAACACATGGCTCATAAAAGAAAACAGATCCGGGACCAGGTCAAAACGGTTTTAACCGGCCTGGTCACCACCGGAAACAGGGTGTTTGTCAGCCGTGTGTATCCGCTGAAAACCTCTCAGCTTCCGGGACTGCTCATCTATACCGTGGAGGAAGAAAGCGAGCCTGGCGGAAGCCGGGCAATCGATCGCATGCTTACCCTGGCCGTTGAAGGCTATGTCAAAGCCATCGGCGGGGCCATCGATGACACCCTGGATCTGATTGCCGAAGAGGTTGAAGGCGCCATCGATGCGGACCGCAGTTTAAACGGCCTGGCGGTGTATGCCCATATCGCATCAACCGAAATCGAATTTGACGCCGAAAGCGACAAACCGGTGGGCATTATTGTGATGAAATTTTCCATCAATTACCGAACATAAGGAGTCAATCATGGCAGTACAACATGGAAATGACGGCATTG
Organism: Thermodesulfobacteriota bacterium; assembly: GCA_034189135.1. Lineage (NCBI taxonomy): Bacteria > Pseudomonadati > Thermodesulfobacteriota > Thermodesulfobacteriota bacterium. Next base: position 45,913 of record JAXHVO010000031.1, read on the forward strand.
TAAAAGTGGCCACCAACGCCGTCGCCGAGGTTCAGAAATGGACCTATGAGGAAGAAGATGTCGCCCTGGCGCCGATCACGTCCATGGGGGACACGGAAGAAACCTATTTGCCATCGGGATGCAAAAGAGGCGGCGGCAGCATTGAATGTTTGTTCGACGATGCGGACCCCAACGGACAGGATCTACTGGTGATCGGATCTTCCGTTTCGCTCAAACTTTACCCGGCCAACGATTCAAGCGGGGACGTGGAATATTCCGGGGACGTATATGTCGAAAAGCGCTCCGTCGAGATCAGCAAAGAGGATCCCAACGCCATCAAGTTTGATTTTAAAGGCGTCCTTGCGAAAGGAACGGTGGTTTAATGGATATCATCGAAAACGCAAAGCAGCATTTCCAGCAAAAGGAAACCAAACATATCGAAGTGCCGGAATGGGGCGACGAAAACGGGCCGCTGATTATCTATGCCGAACCATTGACGTTGAACGATAAACAGCGGGTTTACAAAAAAGCAAAAGAAGGTGAATTGTTATCTCTTGCATGGGTGCTGATCTGGTTTGCCAGGGACAAAAACGGTGAAAATCTTTTTACCATTGAACATAAACACGCCCTGATTCATGCGGTTGATCCGGCTGTTTTATCTAAAATTGCAAACGAGATAATGGAAGCGCCCACGGTGGAAGAGCTTGAAAAAAAATAGCAAGCGATCCGGACCTCTATAACGAATACCGAATTGCAGCGGCTTTGCGTAAAACGCTCGCCGAAATCCGGCAAATTTCGGTGGAAGAATACAACGGCTGGATCGCTTTTTTTAATTTAATGGAAAAGCAAGGTTAAATATGGCCAAAGATGTTAAATTTGACATTCGGGGACAGGACAAATCCGCCGCGGCGTTTAACTCGGTTAAAAGAAATCTTAGCGGAATTACCAAATCCCTGGGAGGCCTGAAAACCATGGCCGTGGGTATGGCGGCGGGTGTGGCCGGCATTTATGCCCTGGGTAAAGGCATCGAAACCGTCACCCAGGCGGCCATGACCCAGCGGGACGCCGAGGCAAAGCTCGGAGCGGTTTTACAATCCACCGGCCACGCCGCCGGCTTTACCCTGGACCAGCTAAAAAACATGGCCGCCGGTTTGCAGCAAGTCACCACTTTCGGGGACGAAACGGTGTTGTCCGGCATGGCCATTCTGGCCACCTTTAAAAATATTCGGGGCGAAGGTTTTGAACGCACCGCCAAGGCCGCCCTGGACATGTCCACCGTCATGGGCACCGATTTAAAATCTTCTATGGTCATGCTGGGTAAAGCGCTGAACGATCCAATAGCCAACTTAAGCGCCCTTTCCCGGTCAGGCGTCCAGTTCAACGTGCAACAGAAAGAAATGATCAAGGATCTGGTTGAATCCGGCGACCTGATGACCGCCCAGGGCATTATTCTACAGGAGCTCGAATCACAGTTCGGCGGTGCGGCCGAGGCCGCGGGCGGCCCCTTCAATAAGGCCCTGGGGCAGTTGAAAAACGCCTGGGGGGATCTGCTGGAGGAAATCGGCTTTGCCATTGTGGACAACGAGGCTTTTATGGCCATCCTGGATGAAGTCAAAAACATCATACAGGAGATGATCCCTTATGTGGGGGATCTGGTGGACGATTTTGCGGCATGGATCGGTCCGGCGGATCAGCTCCGGGCCAAACTGGACATGTTTTTAGCAACGGTAAACGCAATGATCTGGCCGTTAAAGCAGCTGTGGAAACTGATGAACCTAGTCGGCAAGGGAATCGGTACCGGCGCGGCCATGGCCTATACCGCCGGTGAAAAGGTACTCGGTTATCAGACCGGGACCGGTCCGGCCGGCCTTCCTTCGGACGGTCTTTTTTACGGCCATAAAAAAGAAATCGTTTTAAATCAGGCGGAATCAGAGGCGATGCGCAGCGGCGCCGGCGGCGGTGAAAAGCATTACCATTTTCACCTGGAAACCCTGGCCGCCGATCCAACCACCCTGCGCAATGCGGCGCAAATTTTCAAAAGAGAAATGGACGCCTTAGATCATCGATGGGGGGAAGCTTAAATGGCCTGGACGGTGACATTTTACCCGTACAATATTCTGGAATCCGGCACAGTCGATGTGACCGGGGATCCGGACACCGGATTTCCCGAAAGCCGGCTGTACGACCGGGCGGTTTCGCTGTTCTGGAAAGATACGGTGGCAGAGGCCAAAAATTTCACCGCAGACCAAGGCGCATCCGGCAACCTGGGAGTCGATTTTCTCGCCATTCCCAAGCATAACTTTTCCGGCATCGCCATGCAGTGGCAGTACAGCAATGACAACTTTGTGGCCGATATTCATGATGCCGTCATTGACTGGAACCAGGGAGACAACAGCCAGATCATTAAAACCCTGGCAAGCCCGGTCACACAGCGTTACTGGAGGGTGACTCTGGCATCCATGACCAATCCCAAATGCAGCGAAATTTTCATGTCAAAGGGTTATTCGTTCAATGCGCTGCGTGAAGGCAATCCCACCGGGCGCGATATCGATAAGGTCCGCTGGCAGGAAACGGTCGGCGGCGTGGAACGATCGACCAAAATCGGCAACAAACGCAAAGCCCGCACCTATAATTTCTGGATGTCGGCTGCGGAATATGCCAGCTTACTAACCATTAAAAATTATCTGAATGATTATGCAAAACCATTCTATTTCAAGGATCATAAAGATAATTATTATATGGCCAGATTTGATGGCATGCCGGCAGAAAATTTTGATCACAATACACATACCCGCGTGATGGTTAATATCAAAGAGATGATTTGAAAACTTTATCCGCCTTTACAGAAGCCGCCATCGATAATCCCCATGTCGATGTCATCCGGCTGGTTGAAATTACCATCGGCAGCATTACCCTTTATCTGTGCGACCGGGTTTTCGGTGATGACGGCCTTTGTGAGTTCAACGGTCAGCTTTACGAGCCGATGGTTTTATCCTGGGGCACGATTAAGGCCGGACGCATCGATCCGGTCACCTATCAAACCGAACCGGGAGAGGCCGGCTTTACCATTGACAATTCAAAACCGGTGGGCGGAGCCGCTTCTTTTACCGCCCTTTTTATAGATAACGACCCGCAATACTGCTCAGTCATCATTTCCCGGATCCACGCCGGCGCGACTGCGGCCGCTGACAGGGAAAACCTTTTTGTGGGCCACATGGAAGATATCGCCGAAATGACCGTTGACCGTACCACGGTGATTTGCAGCGGGTTTGAGCTTAGTATCATCAACAAATTTTCTCACACCATCGTGGACCATACCACCTACCCCGGTGCCGATCCCGACGATATCGGCAAGATGGTTCCCGCCATTTATGGCCGGCCCAAAAGAATCCCTTGCATTGCAGTCGATGCCGGCGGAAAAACCACCATCGCCCAGGATATGACCGAAACATCGCCGGGCAACAGCGGCACCCTGGAGGTTTCCGACGCGACCGCCCTGCCCTCTTCCGGCGCTTTCACCATCCAGATCGACAGCGAGCAGATCCGCATCGCGTCCCGATCGGGAAACACCCTGACCCTGGCCGCATCCGGCGCCCGGGGCTATAATTCCACCACTGCGGTGGCCCATGACAAGGGCGCCGCCATGGCCGAAATACAGACGGCCTATGTGTACCTGGTGGCCGACCATCCGGTCAATTCCATCGATGCGGTCTATGTGGATAATATTCGGCAAACATCCGGGTTTACGACGTACACCGGCCAGACCGGTGACGAATATACCGGCTATGAAGGAAAGGCGGTGATCGTTTTTACCGTGTTGCCCGAATATAAAAAACAGGTCAACATCGAGGCTGATTCATCATCCCTGGACGGCAACGACAGCGGCCACTCTCACTCATCGGCCCAGCAAACCATTGAGTGGTATTTTGACGATGCCGTGGTCACCGATCCGGTGATCAGTAATCCGGACAATATCTGCGATCAGAATTTAACCAATTATGCCACTTTTGAATATGACTCACAATGCCGGCTGGATAAGATCACCGACGAACAGTATTCCGGCCCACCCCAGGAATACCGCATCGCCATGAGGGTGGGAACCATACAAAGCGGGCTTACAATTACCGGGACTTTTTACGGCCTCACCGGACTTTACGGGGCCATAGCCACGTCGGCTCACAACGGGACAACAAAATACAGTCCCTGGACCACTGTGGACGGAAATACAAATACGTGGACCAAACTCAGGACTCAAACGCTGGTGCCGATGTATGTCACCTCATCGGGAGTGAATTCGGGCACCATCGCCGAGGTTTGGCTGGAAGTCAAATACACGCCCCAGGCGACTGTTTCCGGATATGCAAATGTATCGATTACCGGCGCTGTGACCCTGACCGGAAATTCCACCGCCGAAACCGTGATCGGCAAACTGATTGCCGCCGATTTACAGGGCCAGCCGGATGACGCATCCGGGACCTATACCGACACAGCCAACGCCCTGATCGAGCGGCCGGATCATATCTTAAAGCATATCCTGCTCAGCCGCTGCGGGCTGTCCGGTGTGATCCATGCCGTGTCCTATGCGGCGGCCAGCACCTGGTTTGCAGCAAATAGTTTCCGCCTGGCCGCTCCCATTTTACAGCCGCCAAACGTGCGCAAGCTGATTAACGATATCGCCATCCAGGCCAGGTCCCTGGAGTTCTGGGAAGCAGGGGAACATCACCTGGTCCACATCCCCGACAGCTTTTTAGAAGATGAATTATCGGTTTTACTGTTACACATGGACGGCACTGACGGGTCCACCCTTTTTACCGATGACGGTGTGACCGGTCACACGGTCACACCCTATGGCAACGCCCAAATTGATACGGCCTATAAAAAGTTCGGTACCGGATCCGGGCTGTTCGACGGAGACGGAGACTATTTAAGCATCCTGGATCATGCCGACTTTAACATGTCATCCGGACGGGTGGACATCGATGTGTGGCACCGGTTTCAAAGCGCGAATCAGACCGTCGTTATTTACAGCCAGTTTGTGGACAACACCCATTTTGTGAAACTGGTCGTTCATTATAACCTGATCAGTTTCCAGATCCGAAACGGCAATGATGTGGTCAATTTTTCCCGGGTTTATACCGGTGGATTTACCGCAGGCGTCCAGTATCATTTCGCTTTGATCCGGGGATGGAATAACAGCATCGGCACCTGGGCGATCACCGTCAACGGCCAGATCATGGGAGATGTTTTTTTAAACGACTGGGGTAAGATTACCGATCCAACCGTATTACCGGCCAGCACCGCCAACGGTGTCGCCTTTAAACACGATGGCTCATTGATGGCAGTGGCGCACGCTACTTCTCCCTATATCACCATTTATAACACATCTGACTGGAGCAAGATTACCGATCCGACCACCTTACCAGCCGGTACCGGTCAAAATGTCGCCTTTAATCACGACGGTTCGCTAATGGCGGTGGCACATAGCACCTCTCCTTATATTACCATTTATAACACCAGCGATTGGAGCAAGGTTACCGATCCTGC